>NZ_CAWQTY010000164.1:0-47062 GCF_963897815.1 Xenorhabdus sp. Sc-CR9 | reverse complement strand
TCGGTAATAATGTGGTGCTGGGTTAACAGCAGGTGGTGTTGATGGTCGGCGAGCTTCAGTAATTGCGCGCGTATCAGCGGCCCGGTGCTAAAATCGAAGGGCTGGCTGGCTTCCCAGTCCGCGGCGGCTTCAATGGCCACGTGCTGGTCGGCGGCGGATAATTGACTGAAATCGTGGATCGTCAGGGCGAAACTGCTGTCCGGCTTACCGATGATTTGCCGGGCTTGCCCGTCGACCAGCCGGAAGGTGGTGCGTAAGATCTCATGCCGGGCAACAATGCGATCTAATGTGGCGGTGAGGGCCGGCAGATCAAGGGTGCCGCGCAATTGTAAACCGCCTGATACGTAATAGGCGGTTTGTGCCGCAGGGTCCAGTTGTGCCAAAAACCATAAGCGCTGTTGTGCCCAGGAGAGTGGCAACGGCTCTTGACGGCTGACAGGCACGATGTCGGGTTGAATTGATTGAGTTTCCACTGCCAAAGTTTGTGCTAAATCAGACAATATTGGCTGAAGAAACAGATTTTGCAGTGTGACATTAATATTCAGGGTCTGACGTAAGCGAGACGCTACCTGTACGGTCAATAAAGAGTGTCCGCCTAACTCAAAGAAATTATCATGCCGTCCGACTTGTTCCAGACCCAATAAATTTTGCCAAATTTCTGCCAGTTGCTGCTCTATTTCTCCCTGTGGTGCGGCGTATTCATGATTAACACTGGCGGAGCGATTAGGAGCGGGCAAAGCGGCTCGGTCTACTTTACCGCTCTGATTTAATGGGAAGGCTTCAAGGGTAACAAAGGCGCCGGGGATCATATAGCTGGCGAGATGATTACTGAGTTGTTCACGTAGGCTGGCCGTATTCAGCGATTCAGGGATTTCAGGCACTAAATACGCAACCAGTCGTTTATCCCCAAGGTCATCTTCCCGGACGATAACCAGAGCGTCCTTCACCCCGGGACACGCCACCAGATGTGTTTCGATTTCGCCCAGTTCAATACGGAACCCACGGAGTTTGACCTGAAAATCATTGCGCCCCAGATAACGAATATTGCCATCCGGCAGCCAGCGACACAAATCTCCGGTGCGGTACAGACGGGCAGCCGGTTGATTGCTGAAGGGATCGTGGATAAACCGTTCCGCCGTCAGTTCCGGACGATTCAGGTAGCCACGAGCGACCCCTATGCCGCCGATATAAAGCTCACCGGTAACTCCGATCGGTACAGGTTGCCCCTGAGTATCCAGAATATAGGCTTTGGTATTGACCATCGGCCGACCGATGGGGATATCTTCAATAGGATAAGGATGGCCGGGTTCATAAATGCAGGCAGTGGCATTGACAGTGGTTTCGGTCGGGCCATAGAAATTAATCCAACGGCACGTTTGTGTGCCCGGGCTGGCTAACCAAGCCTTCAGGTGGCGCGATTCCGCCTTTTCTCCGCTGGCGGCCACGGATCGCAAGCATGGGGGCGGCCAGCTGTGTCCTGCCTTGACCTCTTGCGCCCATAAGTGCCAAAACGCGGTGGGCAAATCAACCACCGTGATATGATTTTCTTGCAGAAAGGTCATAAAATCGCTATCCGGCACTTTGAGGTGGTTCGGACGTAAGACTAAGGTAGCCCCCACTGCCAGCGTGGGGAAAATTTCCGCCACGGAATTATCAAACCCAAAGGAAGCGAATTGCAGCACCCGGTCATGTGATATCAACGCGGTTGTCTGGATTTGCGCCTGAATAAAATTGACGACATGCCGATGTTCAATCATGACGCCTTTCGGCAATCCGGTGGAGCCGGAAGTATACAGTACATACGCCAGATTAGAGGGTGTGAGGTCTGTGACTGAAATATTGTCTTGAGGCTGACTGGCGATATGCGTGTAATGGTCGGTACTGTCCAGCACCCAGATGGGCAGGTCAGTATTAGCCAGACGAGCACTCAAATGACGCTGGGTCAATATCAATACCGGCTGACTGTCTGTCAGCATATAGGCTAAGCGGTCGGTGGGATAGTCGGGATCAAGCGGCACGTAACTGGCACCGGCTTTCAAGATTCCCAGCAGGCCGATGATCATGTCCAGGCTGCGTTCGACGCAAATGGCTATTCGTTCATCCGGGCGCACTCCCGTTGCTCTGATGGCATGTGCGAGTTGATTAGCCTGCCGGTTTAATTCTGCATAACTGAGTTGGCCTTCTTCCCCGATAAGGGCAATCGCATCTGGTCTGGATGCTGCCTGCTGTTCAAATAATTGATGGATAATACTATCTTGCTGGTAGTCTTGCGCCGTGAGATTAAAATTAGTCAGTAATTGGGAACGTTGTGATGGTGTCATCAATGGAAGCGTTTCTATTTGCTGGCTGTCATCAGCGATCATCGCTTCTAATAGCGTCTGTAGGTGACCGACCATGCGTTCAATACTTGCGTGCTCAAAAATATCACTGGCATATTCCAAATCACCGACTAAGCCTTGAACCGTATCATTCAGAGATAAGGTGAGGTCAAAATATGTGCTATTTCTGATAAGTGGAAGTTCCTTCACATGTAACCCAGATAGCTCGAAATTTTGCGGTCCGGGCGTATTGTCCAGAGACAGCATGACCTGAAAGATAGGACTATGACTTAGATTACGTGTCGGTTTTAACACTTCAACCAACTGTTCGAATGGCAAATCTTGATGTGCATAAGCACTCAAAGATTTATGTTTCACCTGATGCAATAATTCACTGACACAGGGGTTGTCACTTAATTGAATTCGTAAAGCTAACGTATTAACGAAGAACCCGATTAATGGTTCCAGTTCATGCTGTTGCCGATTGGCAATGGGAGTGCCGATCACGATATCATGCTGACCACTGAGGCGGGAAAGTAACACTGACAACCCTGCCAGTAGAGTCATAAATAAAGTTGTACCGTGACGTTGACTCAATGCTTTTAATGCAGAGCTTAAAGCCGGGGAAAAGGCAACATTAACCCGGTTGCCTATATAGCTCTGTTTTATCGGACGTGGCTTGTCCGTCGGTAATTCAAGAATTACTGGTGCATCTTGCAATTCACCTCGCCAGTAATTCAACAAATTTTCCAGAACGTTCCCTTGTAACCACTGATGCTGCCAAAGGGTGTAATCCGTATACTGAAGCGATAATTCAGATAATGGATCAGCAAGTCCCTGACAGAAAGCGTGATAAAGAGTGGATAGCTCATATATCAATACATTAACTGACCAGCCATCCGAGATAATATGGTGTTGAGTTAACAGAAGAATATGCTCATCTTCTGCTAAACGAAGCAAATGCCCCCTGAACAACGGCCCTTGAGTCAAATCGAAAGAAGTTATAGCCTCACGCTGGGTGCATTTTTCTATCGCAGTCTGTTTTTCTAACTCAGGTAAATGGCTGATATCTTCAGTTGTTAAAGCAAAATCACAGTTGGCATCCCCGATAACTTGCCGGGCAATGCCTTCAATAGATTCAAAGGTTGTTCGCAGGATTTCATGACGGGCTACAATTCTATCCAACGCGGCTTTAAGCGCATGATGATTTATTAGCCCCTGTAGATGAAGCCCTGTTGACATATGATAGGCAGTTTGTGCCGCAGAATCGAGTTGAGTTAAAAACCAAAGGCGTTGTTGTGCCCAAGATAATGGAATATTTCCCTCACGAGGCTGCACAGTAATTGATGTTCTTTGCGTATATTGACGAGTTAGTTTTGCTGCTTTAGCTGATTCAAGTAATTTTTCACGTTCCGCTAATGATAAAGAATTTAATTCGTTATTATTCATACTTAAGTACCATTTAAGATTGAAATTTAATTCATCGATTTATAAATACTTTTTAGTAATTCAGCGTCAAATTGCAGCAATTGAGCGTCGACAATACACGCTTTAAGTTGGCTAAGAGAGGTATGTGAAAATAGTTGTTGAACAGAAAGTTCTACACCAAATATTTCCCATATTCTTGACTGTTGCTGTAGGACTAATAATGAATTTCCGCCAAGTTCGAAGAAATTATCATGGCGTCCTATACGCTTAATTTTCAGCAGCATTTGCCAAACATTGGCTAATTGTTCCTCAATCTCACCTTGTGGTGCGGCATATTCTTGTGTGATCACTGATGAATGGTCGGGAACTGGCAGTGCCCGGCGATCCAGCTTACCATTCGGGGTCAATGGAAAAGCATCCAACATGACAAATGCACTGGGGATCATATAATCAGGCAGATGAGTGCTCAGTTGTTCCCGCAGCTTGGGAATGCTTAAGGTGATATCCGGTTCGGGTATAAGATAAGCAACTAAGCGTTTATCTGTAGCGTCGTATTCATGTACGCTAATAATAGCGTGTTGAACACCGGCACATTGAGTCAGACAGGTTTCAATTTCGCCTAATTCAATCCGGTTTCCGCGTATCTTGACCTGGAAATCATTACGCCCCAAATAATCGATACTGCCATCAGGCAACCAACGTCCTAAGTCTCCTGTCTTGTAGACTCTTGCTCCTTTGTTGTTGCTAAATGGATCAGGAATAAAACGTTCTGTTGTCAACTTAGGACGATTTAAATAGCCACGGGCAACACCAATACCACCGATATAGATTTCACCGGCAATGCCGATGGGCACTGGTTGTCCATATTTATCGAGAATATAGATTTTTGTATTGGCAATAGGGTAACCAATTGGTACTAAAGTAGAATATTTTTCTGATCTACAACGCCAGGATGTTACGTCGATAGCGGCTTCAGTCGGGCCATATAAGTTATGCAGCTCAGTATGAGGTAAATGAGACAAACATTTCTGTTGCAGAGAGTATGACAAGGCTTCTCCGCTGCATAAAATTTGACGCAAAGAAGGACAACGCTTTGCTGGAGTATGATGAATGAAACTGTGCAGCATAGAAGGAACAAAGTGAATCGTTGTAATACCACGGAGTTCAATTTCTTCCAGCAAATAGCCGGGGTCTTTATGGCCATCAGGGCGCGCTATAACTAACTGAGCGCCAGAGAGCAAAGGCAGGAAAAATTCCCATACTGAAACATCGAAACTAAACGGCGTTTTTTGCAATACACGATCATATTGATTCAACTGGTATTCATCTTTAGCCCATAGCAAACGATTTACAACACCACGATGCTCATTCATAACCCCTTTGGGTAGACCGGTTGAACCTGACGTATAGAGTACATAGGCCAAATGGTGAGATGTCAGTCCTAATTCGGTGGCTGACAAATTATTTTCCGCCTGAACGGCCATTTGTGTTTGAAATTCGTCGCTGCCCCAGCGCCATACAGGAATAGTTGTTTTTGGTAAGTCCCTTTTCAGATCTTGATGCGTCAGTACGAGTATGGGGTTGCTATCCGCGAGTATGTGATTCAGGCGATCTATGGGATATTCAGGATCAAGTGGTACATAGGCGGCACCGGCTTTGAGTATGCCTAACAAACCAACCACCATATCTGGGCTACGTTCCATACAAATGGCGATACGGTCATCTGGGCAAACACCAAATTCAACTAAAGCATGAGCTAATTGATTGGCTTGCCGGTTCAATTCAGCATAACTTAATTGGTGGTTTTCATACATCAGGGCAATTGCGTCTGGCTTATGTGTGACTTGCTGTTCCACTAATTGGTGAATCAATGCTTGTTGAGGAAAAGCTTTATTTGTTGTATTGAAATTACAAAGAATTTGTTTACGTTCCTGTTCATCCATCAGTGGCAAATGGTCAATTTTCTGTTGTTCGTTATCAGCCATTGCAGTAAGTAAAACGAAGAAATTTGTCATGAGTTGATGGACTAACTCAGTATCGAACAACTGAGGATCGTAATGGAAATAACACCGAATTTGTGTATTAACCTCCAATATATTAAGCATCAAAGAAACGGGGGTATCAGCATAAAGGGGATAAGAGAAAGGCTGTAATTCTGCACCTCCCCAATGTACCGTCGTATTATTATCTTCGTCCATCCATAACAATAATAGGTCACCAATATATCGAGGCTGTTGAAAAGTTATCAAAGTCTGGAAAACGGGGTGCGTTTCTGCATGGCGTTGTAACTTGAGTTGTTCCAGTATCTTAGCAAAGGGATATTTTTGATTCTCAATGGCCTGACGAATGCTTTTCTGTGCTTGCAGAATAAGCTCACGAACGTTCATATCACCGTTAATTTGACCACGTAATGCGACTGGATTAACAAATTCACCGACCAATTTTCCCCAATGTGCACGACTTCGCCCGGGCATCATTGAGCCTATAATAATATCGTCCTGCTCTGTATAGCGATTCAATAAGATTTGGTACGCAGCCAGAAAAACAGCAAATAAACTGTTCCCATATTTAGAAGCCATAGCATGGAGTTTATTGGCTAATATATCTGGAATTAGACGGGAAATTGTGATCTTATCCGTCAATGGTGCAGGGGTATTTTTAAGCGTGTCGTTTTCTGTTGGCCATTTAATGTTTGGCCACTGTAGTGTATTCAGATGGCCCGCTAAATTATTACACCAGAAACTTTGTTGTTTTTTTGCTCTGTCACTATTCAGCCATTGCTGCTGCCATGTAACATAGTCTTGAAAACTATGCTCTGATATTGGCTCTAAGGCTTGTGAAGATAATATATTGCCTAATTCCTCTAATAATAACCAATAAGACCAACCATCAACTGCCAGATGGTCAAAAGTGAGTACCATGATGCTTTCTTGGGGATGGCATTGATACCAACTGACATAAACCCGTAATGGATATTCCAAATCGAAAGGATGCCAGCAATCTTGGCGTACTTGCTGTTGAAGAGTATTTTCGTCTAGATGTTTAGCATCATGTCGTTGGATCTGTATCTCAACATGCTCTGCAATACGGTATCCTAACTTGCCATCATATAACCCAAAGCTAGACCGTAACATAGGATGCCGTTTTATCAGATGATTGATTGCAGTTTCTAAACGTTCAACAGTTAAATCCTTAACCCGCGCACAAAATGCACTATTATTTTTTCCGCGTTGGGTTGGATTAATTTGATATTGAAACCAACGACTATTCTGAGCTTCAGATAAGGAAAATGGTTTCATATTTTCAGGATGGTTCACTTTGTAGCTCCGTTTTTCATGTTCATAATAACTGACATAATAAAACTATAACCTCCACTCATAGTTATATAGAGAAATAATTAGATGAATTAGTTATTAATAATTTCTCCTTACATATTATTATGGTGAGTAAAATTAATAATTTTCAGGAAAAACATGTTGTAAAGAAAGATGCTATTTTGAATTTAATTTCAAAGCAAGTTAAAACAGATAACACAAAAGCATTTATTAGCAATAATTAATAACAAAAACACATAGTCATATTATTTGATTAACGCGTAACAATTAAAGGTTAAAATATTTTTTATGAATCAATTGACTAATAAATTAACTAATTAGTTAATAAATTAAATTATTTACAACATAGTAGTGAAAAATAAAATAGATGTATTGCGTTAATCCAGTACTAGCATGAATGATTGAAAACTTAAATTTTAATAAGAGTGGATAATGGATAAATCAATAATTAAAACAGCAATTCCTGGACCAAAATCAAAAGCCGCTTTACAGAAACAAATTCAATGGGAATCCGATGCAATATCTTATCCGAAAAGATTACCAATAGCCTTAGACAAGGCATATGGCTCTTATGTACAAGATATCGATGGCAATATATTTATCGATTTTTTACTCGGAGCAGGTTCATTACCATTGGGGCATTCCCACCCTGAGTTAGTTGATGAAGTATACAAACAAGCAAAAAAATTAACTCTCGGTTTAGATTTTCCTACACCAATAAAAGAAGCATTTACTGAAGCTCATATCAATATGTTGCCTGAAAATCTTCGTAACTCTTACAAACTTCATTTTTGCGGCCCTACGGGAGCTGATGCAGTGGAAGCTGCGATTAAATTAGCCAAAATATCAACAGGACATCAGGAAATTATTAGCTTTAGAGGTGGGTATCATGGATGTACTAACGGCGCTTTATCAGTAACAGGCAATCGCCAAATGAAAAAAAATTTTTTGGGGCTAATGCCAGGCGTTCATTTTTTTCCATTTGGTTCAGAATCACACTCCCAAACTAGCTGGGTTATGAATTCACAGCAACTTGATGCTGGAATGTTTTTAGAATCTGCATTAAGAGATGCAAATTCAGGTCTTGGAAACATTGCCGCAATTATTCTTGAGTTAGTACAAGGAGAAGGCGGACTTTATGTTGCTGAAAAATCTTTTGTCTCTAAAGTTTATCGATTATCAAGAGAATTCAACATTCCTCTCATTATTGATGAAATTCAAACGGGTTGTGGTAGAACTGGGACTTGGTATGCATTCGAACAGTATGATATAGAACCTGATATTTTTATCACATCAAAAGGCACCAGTGGAATAGGACTTCCTTCATCATTAATGTTTTATAAAAAAGAGCTAAAGAACTGGATGGCAGGAAATCATATTGGCACATTTAGAGGAAATCAACTTGCTTTTAGTGCAGGGGTTAATGCCATAAAAATAATTAAAGAAGAAAGAATATTGGATAATGTAGTAAAAATGTCTCAAATAATAGTTGATAAACTGAATACATTGAAAATTAAATTTCCATTTCTTGGCGAAATTCGAGGGAAAGGGCTTATGTTAGGGGTAGAGATATTGGATCCCGAATGTAAAGATGCCGATGAAAAAGGAGCAAAAAAAATACAGGAATTAACATTGCAAAATGGGTTAATTATAGAAGTTGGAGGCCGAAATGATACCGTCATTCGATTATTGCCTCCATTAAACGTAGGCATTGAAACAGTAAATGAATCACTTTTAATTCTTGAAAAAGTATTTACTTGCTATGAGAATTTAATTAACGAAAAATCATGTTAATCTTTTTTAGATAAACTATTTGATATGCGTAACGATATAAAATTTCAACGATACATCATTATATCGTATACGCACGATTTTCTATTATCGAGAAATCATATATCATGAGTAATTCTGTAATAACTGTAATACCACCTGCTAATGATGATTTTTACGCTATGCGAGAATTAACTAATGCCTGATATTTTCTCGTACAGCGGGAAGCTACCACACGCGTTTTGCAGTTAAATTAGTATAGAAAAGAAAATATCATAGAACATTACTACAGGGCGGAATCAGACATTTTTTATATGGTTATTATGGATAAAAATAATACTCTTAAAACTCGATAAATACACAATCCAGATATCAAAACCTATCAATAAAATCGTATTGAATGTAAGAAATTATCAATATGTGCGAAATGGATAATTTTTACGCAAATTAGAATCCTGCCCTGAACATTACTATTGTATTAATTTATTTTTTAATTTAATGTTCCCAATTTTACTTTATCATAAAAATAAATAGTATTGCAAGTTACTCAATAAGGATGTAATTTACTTCAACTACAATTTTTTTAATGGTTTTATTATGACTCTAATATCTTATCTGTATCGTCAATCTTGGATTTTATTTTTATTATCAACCATAAGTGCTCTAGTTAGTGGTTTTTCTGGTGCGGCTGTTGTTGGTATAATAAGTAAAGGAGTTACAGAAATCGTTAGTTTTCAACTTCTAATCTGGGATTTTTTTTGTGCGTGTATTATCTTTTTTTTCACTAAAACTTTATCACAAGTCACGCTATCCCATTTAACTCAATCAGCAATTTATTCATTACGTTTAGATTTGAGTCGTAAAATATTAAAAGCATCTTTTAAAAAGACTCAAAAATTCGGCAGGCATGGTTTATTGGCAGTTTTAACTAAAGATGTTGATGTCTTTGTGCAATCTTTTATGTTAGCGCCAACAGCGATCGGAAATATAACATTGATCATTGCATGTCTGGGTTATCTGGCGTTTATTTCCTGGCAATTATTTATTATTTTGACTATCCTTTCTTTATTTTCAATGTATATTTTTTATATGCTTGAAAAGCGCCCTATACGTCTAATGAGTCAAATGCGTGATCAGGTAGATAAGTTATATTTAAATTTCCAGGGTTTAATTGATGGAAGTAAAGAACTGAAATTGAATAAACAAAAAGGAAATATGTTTGTCGATAACGTCATATCGGAGGACGCACGAAAGTTCAAAGATATTTGTATTAAAGCCACCAATAGCTATGCTTGGGTACTGAATGGAAGTTCTGTGGCTTTCTATATCATTATTGGTATTATTGTGTTTGTTGTTCCTATCTGGTTACCTCAGGAACCAGCCAGTTTGGTGACAGTAGCACTTATTGTTTTATTCTTAACTGGTCCAATTAGCGAGGTTATCGGAGCAATTCCAGAAATCAGAGAAGCTGAAATTTCATTAAATAAAATGAATCAACTTGGCAGTCAGTTGGATGAATTAAAGCACAAAAATTTTGAACTTAACACACCAGACCCATTCCTGAGTGAAAAGCCTTTAACGATTGATCTAAAAGATGTTATACACCACTACATTACAGATAAAGAAGATCGTCAATTCAAACTTGGTCCTTTAAATTTAAAAATAAATCAAGGTGATATTATTTTTATTGTCGGTGGTAATGGCAGTGGTAAAACTACTCTTGCCATGCTGTTAGTTGGTTTATTTGAGCAAGAATCTGGTTCTATATTGCTTAATGGTGTGAAGGTGAATGAATCTAATAATGAATACTATCGTCAATATTTCTCTGTCGTTTTTTCCAATTACCACTTATTTGATCAATTATTAAATGCAGATAAAGATACTGCAAAAAAAGCAATTTATTATATTGACGCATTAAATATGAGTCATAAGGTCAAAATTATTGATGGTAAATTTTCCACCACTGAACTCTCGACAGGACAAAGAAAAAGGTTAGCTTTAGTTTCCGCCTATTTAGAAGATCGTCCAGTATATCTATTTGATGAATGGGCTGCGGATCAAGACCCTGTGTTTAAAAAATTATTCTACACTGAACTTTTACCTGAACTAAAAGCTCGTAGTAAAACTGTAATTGTTATTAGCCATGATGACTTTTATTTCTATGTTGCTGATCGTGTTATCAGGTTAGAAGATGGGAAAATTAATGACTAATTGGGGTTCTGCTACATTAAGCGATGAGTGGATGATATGTCGCTTTTGTATATTGGGCCTTATCCATCCATGAGTTTGTAGTGCGGTACGATGCTGTTCTTGTGATTATTTTAGAGCTTGTTCAGAGTCTTTATTAAAAGACTCTGAATCCTATTAGGGGTACGGTAGAGCTGATGGTAGGCTTCCGTGCGGTTTCGGGCACTGGCACTGTTGCAAATTTTCAGCCACAGATATACTAAGTTAACCCGAATTTCGTTTTAAGCCGCCACGGGGAAATCGTCTTTGAGAAATAAGTTTCAATTGTCCATTAATGATTTCGAGGATAAACCGTTTTAATAACATTATACTATCCCACTCCACTTGTTTCTGTGCTTTCATGTTACGGCGCCTTTTCGTGATGAAAGTGATACCATTCTGGGCTAAATCGTCGGCCAGTGCCTGACAGAGATATTCTTACTGTCACCGTAAAGAGAACCCGTCAATTCTTGTGATAATTCACGAGCAGGTAAACGCCGAGGCTTCCTCCATCGTGGTGGCCGTCGCTGTGGCAGTTAACGGTCCAATGCCGGGTATTTCCAGTAATTGCTTACAGATTTCGTTCTCTTTAGCGACTGCTGTCAGTTGTTTTTCAATACCACCAATATAAGTATCAAGATCGGCAAGGCGCTGATATTATTCATTAAGCAGAGTTATCAGATATGCAGGTAACCGCTAAATTAACGTGACACAGAATTATGAACGCCCTCTTAATTTATAAGAGTAATTTATTTAAAGGTTGGCTTTATTATTGAAGATAGGTTTTATAATTTTAGATGATTATTTTTACTCTTAATTTAATTCATACTAATAACATCGGAAAATAAAGATTTAAAATTGAAACCATTAATTAGCTAACATTGAAAGCTAGCTATGCGCCACATGAATATCTTTTTTAACTGATGAACATCTTTTTTAAGTGATGAAAAAAGCTTGAAATCGTATTAATATTATTAATTGTATAGCTTAAATGTCACATTCAATTGATTTTTGTAAAATAGATAAATCTTTTTCTACTTATTTTTAGGTATTCCTCATTTAAAAAATAAGTTTATAGGAGGATGTGTTCATTCTCATGGGGATTATTTTTTCGGGGTATACGGTTATTGGGTATTTATTGTGATAACAAAAATAGTCATTTAGAGAGATAAAATCCAAATGAAAACACATATTCTACATTTTGACCTAGCTCAAGGCCATTTACGTACTCAATCCAGTCAATTAAACCTTTGGGTTGGTGAATATAATATACCGTTACAAGAACATGATGAGTCAAGTTTAGCCAGAGCAGCTGGAGAAAATCCTGCAATAGATATGGTTCTGCGTTACGGTTCACACAATATTAGCCATTTCGCGGAGGTACCTGAACACTATTTTTTACCTCATCACGTTACGCTAATTAAAGTGGTTGGTGATAAATCCGGGCCTTATCGTTCTTCGTTACCGGTTCTTTACCATCTTTCTTACCATATCCCTAATGCTCATTTACGTCGTTATGCCAAACGTAACATAGAAAAACTGGCCGTAAATAATATAGCGGCGGCTTTGCCAGGTAAACTTAGCGCTCTCGGTGTTAATAGCCAACATTTAGCACGAAACCCTATTCATTGTAGCGATTTGTTGGTTGCGGCTAATGAAGTGAAAACACCATGGGAGGTTGCCTGTTCTATTGTGTTTTCCCACCCGGAATTGTCTAACAGTCAGGCTTATGCAGCATCAATTGTGATGAATGCACATATTACCCCACCGCAGGAAATAGACCCACAACAATATAACCGGGTTTATGAATTGTCTATATCAATATCGAGTCAGGGACCTGCGACAGAGACAAGCGGTTTTGCTACTTATGGCCAATTGGTTGACCCTGATGGCAACAAGATGGTTTACGAATTTGACTGGGTTGGTGAAGATGGGCAGGTGATTTTCGCCGAAGGTGATCCGGTGATGCAATATAATCTATCGGATGAAACAGAGAATTATTCAGGATCGCCGGCCTCTAATGCGCTGAAAACTTCACATAATGATACCCGTTTGCAAAATCATAACTGGAGTGTCAGCCAAAGTGCGTCTCTCGACGTTACCGAATTCAAAGATCAAGCTTCAGCATCGAGTGCTCCGCAAAATACCAGCCAAATTTGGACAGCCACTAACCGCACACCTAATCATGGTATGGATGTGTATCCTGACAGCATCCGTTACGATCCCGGCCAGAGCTATTTTTCCGTTGATTTTAAAAATAAATATTTACGTCAGCTTGGTGTTTATATTCAATTCTTTAAAGACACTGAAATGAAACAGCCGATCGATAATCCAACAGTTGATGGTGATTGGCCGTTTTATTTCCCTAAAGAATTGGCGGCATTATTCGAAACGTCATCACAAAAAGCCCTTGGGGTGTTGCCTAATGTCAATACGATCATGGGAATTCCGATGCCTACTGATCCCACTAATTTTGGTTTGCCTTGGCCGGCTGAAGCCCAAGCCGCTAAGTTCTTGTTTGGCGGTTTGGGAACTTCCCGTTGGGATAACCCAATTGTTTGGCCGGGTGTGATTTTAACCGGTATGTTCCAGTACGGTATTCCGTCTCTGATGATGTTGGCTGGCGCCGCAGTGACCAATACTCAGTGGTATAAAGATTTTATTTCTAATAAAGATAACGTTGCCATATTAGCAGGTATTGCTTTCCCATTGATTGGCGGTGGTGCCGCTGTCGGTTCAGCGTTATTCAATACTAAAAAAGTACTCACCAGTTTAGCCAGTATTACCATTGGTATTTTGGCTAAAAAAGGACTGGAAGCGTTAGCCACTTATGTGACAGCTCAGATAGCAGCCAGTGCAGCGGCTCAGGCGGTTCCTGTGGTGGGTTGGGCGTTTAGGATTGCTGCAATTGCGCTAGATTTGGCTCAGATTGCAGTGACTACAGGGGAATTGCTCTCTACGCCAGCCACTTTGGAAGTGGATATCAAGCGCCAGATGACGTTGGCTTTTACCCTGTATCCCGATCCGGCTCATGGTGAAAAGGGGCGTCCGGAAACCGCAATCTGGCCGCCGGTGGGAGTACAGTGTCAGGTGACAGTCGAATATACCAACGGCACCTACTATACCCAGACTATTCCATTACCTACAACTGGTTCCAATACGCCGCTAATTTTTAATTTCAATTCGGTTGGTTGGGGTGGAACCCTGAAAATTAAGGCTAATGTTTATTCTGCTACTGGTTGGTTAGCGGGGAGCTACGTCAGTGAGCTGCTGAATGCGCAACCAGACGATCCTAATGAAGGCATTATGCACGTCAGTGGCAATATAAAAGAGATGTTGGTGCCTCTGACTGAGGTGACGCAATACGAATATTGGGAACAGCTGTCTTACGATAGCGATAAAAAAGAGTATCAGTGGATTGAAGGCAGTGTGCCGTTGGAAACCCAGTCTTCAACCAATTGCAGCAATGTAGGTAATAACATCTGCAAGCTGGTCAATATGACAATACTGAATTCCGATTATCAGGTGGGTTATTGCTACCAGGCTTCCGGTCAGAATATCCCACTGGAAGATCCATCAAGCCCTCCAAATAGCGGTCAGATGTATGTGTTGCAAAACATTTCCACTTTGAGCAACGACACGCTGAATGAGCGTTTGAAATTATCTGAAGTGGGTTTCAAAGTACAACCCCTGATCAGCTATAACAGTTTTGGCGAAGGGCCGGACGACAAAACCATCACCCCTTATAACTTTATTATTGACTCACGATTCGGCGAATATCACTTGCGTCGAGTGGACCTGCGCGACGGCAAACATGATTTTAGTTTGACGGATAATCCGCTGTCTTGGGGATCGTTTACGATTCCTCATCTGGATGCAATGGTGGTTCATCCGAGCGGTTATGTTATTGCAGTCAGTTGGCAATACAGCAAGATGCAGATCCTGCCGTTGGGTGATCAGGGTTACCAGGATGCTCAAGCACCTGCGGCCCAGATTGTCTCTGGCGAGGGGATTCTACAAGGGCTAATGCATGGGCCAATTGCCCTGACTGTCACGCCAGATGGTCGCATCTTATTATTGGAAACAATCAATACCCGTATTCAGGCGTTCGATACTAAAGGGAACCCATTCCCAAGTTTTCCAGGGGCAACACTGTTTAAACTGCCTACTGCTGAGTACCAGGCAACACTGGATGCTCAGGTGTTCTCTCCAGCATTACAACAAGCATTTCGTGAACAAGGGCTGACATTCTTGTTTAGTAACAGTGATCCGAGCTTTATTCATTCACTGGATGCCGGAGTGCTGGATGAGCAGATTATTGCTGCCTTTGCTGAGGACGGGATCTATCTGAGTTATAACCAGACCGCAGACGGTAATATTGACCCAGTTGGAAGCACAACGGTTGATGTGATACAGCAAGGGCAGAGTTGGTTGGTATATGATCCGCAGAAACCTGCAACTTACACGTTGACTGCTCAAGGGCCAACGGTATCTGTATATAACGATTTGAGTAACGTGCGGGTCATTGCTATCGGTCAAGGTGTCAAATGGCAAATTGATGATCTTGCTGGTGCCCGCTCTTGGTTGTTAACCCTTGATGTAACCAATCCGGCTGAAATTATAGTCGCTGATTATCTGTCCTACATGCCGCTGAATAAGCCAGACGGAATAACTTATTTGGATGTGGCGGTCGAGTCTAAAGGATATATTTATGTCTTGTCGTACCGTAATCAAGGGCGTGATCCAACGGATTATATCCTTGATATCTATGAGCCTGACGGTAAGTTCTTGGTCACTGTCCCTGATTCGACATTGGTACCTGATCCGACTAAACGCCAGCATATTGTGGCGGCACATTTGGCGATAGATCCATTCCGTACCTTGGTGGCGATGAATTACGGCAAGTTCCTGGGGGAAAATCAACGTACTCAACCACAGATCAGCCAATGGAAACCAACCACACCGATATTTTATTTAGGTATCGATCAATTACCGATATTCCAGCAACCCGATATGGACAAAATCCGTGCAGTTTTTGCTGAGAACAAACACCCTCTTAGTCATCAGGCGACTATCGAAACTATCAATAACAATGGTTATTTCATCATTACCGATGTTGATACCCGTTACCCGGTCATTTCTACAGTAGATGGCGATAATTTGCAGATTATTTCTGTCTACAGTTTCTAGGAGAAAAATATGTTATTAAAAAGTTATAGTTCAGGATTTAAAGCGGTCTTGCAATTATTAGGTCTCTCAGAGAGCGATGTAACGGAGACAGTCGTTATTCAATCTTCGTCGCAAGGCTCTTTACGGCTAGATGATCCGCAGCCACTGGCCCCATCTCATCAGTCAAATGTGTCGTCAGCAGCAGAGCTGTTGATCCTTTCTGGTATCCCCCCTGTTGAAGCGCCGATAGCATTTCCGGCAACCGTTGATGTTTTTGTGATTGGAAAATTGGTGATTGCTAATGGTGGGATTTTGGAAATTAGCAGCTCAAATTCACAGCCGATTGTGGTAGCGGTAGACACGCTGGTGCTTGAACAGGGTGGACAACTGAGATGTGACGCTAATGTGATCTTAAATGTGCAAACTTATCCCCAAACTCAGGAGAATACCCATGAATAAAATGAAATCTGTTGACGAAACTTTGGCTATGTTGCGTGAACA
This sequence comes from Xenorhabdus sp. Sc-CR9, assembly GCF_963897815.1. Classification (NCBI taxonomy): domain Bacteria; kingdom Pseudomonadati; phylum Pseudomonadota; class Gammaproteobacteria; order Enterobacterales; family Morganellaceae; genus Xenorhabdus; species Xenorhabdus sp. Sc-CR9. The sequence continues at coordinate 30,315 of NZ_CAWQTY010000164.1, read as the reverse complement.
TTATCATTTGACCGATGCAGAGCGGCAGCCAAAACAATTGAAAACTTCGGACTTTGACGGGCCGGTAATATTTTCTCACGATCCGAAAATAGCCACGGTGCCACCCGCGTTTTTTACCGTACAAACCATACAGGAGTTGAAGGAGCTTGGCGGGGTGCCTGACAGTGAGTATGGCCCGGGCGGAATGGAACCCCATCATCCGCTACCTGAACCCTATTCAGCTGAACGGTTGGCGAATGTCACCGGTAATCATGTTGATATATGTAAAGCTTTCCGTGCTTATATCTATGGATATTCTCCTTTAGTCAAAGATTATGAGGATATTCTGAACGCTAAACGTTTTCCGATGAAAGTCGCGTTATACAGTGGTAAAGATATTGTTGTTGCCGCTAGTAACCCATTGATTACTGGAGATGAAAATAGCCATGGTGAACCTGTTGTTTTGACGTTTAATAAGATAACGATTGAACCCGGAGGTAAGATTATTTATCGGACCAATGGTACCGTTATAGCGGACGAAGCCGTCATAGTTAATTCCCCAAACCCCGATCCAACTCCAGATGATAATGATGACCCACACCTTATAGTTATTGGAGGTAACGGAAGCAATGGTGGGAAGGGAAACGATGGTTCTGGTGGAAGAGACGGCAGCAATGGCAGTGCTGGCAAAGATAATAAAAACTCTTGCGCAATGCAGGCTACGAACGGTACCGCTGGTAGCGATGGCACTGATGGCGCCAGAGGAAGTGATGGCGGAAAAGGTGAGGATGCGGATGATGTTTATTTTAATACAAGGACTCTTAGCGGCTTTGTGAATATGCTGACACAAGGCGGTGATGGTGGTAATGGCGGTAACGGCGGTAATGGTGGTAGTGGTGGAAAAGGAGGGAATGGCGGTGCTTCTACCAGCGAATGTAGCGCTGGAAAGGGTGGCAAAGGGGGTAATGGCGGCAACGGTGGTAACAGTGGTAATGGTGGTAATGCGGGTGACGGCGGTAACATCTATTTTAATTACCAGGAAGGCGGAAGTGCGACGTTCCAGTCCAGAGCGATTGGCGGCACTGGTGGTAAAGGCGGCACTGGTGGCTCTGGTGGTGCTGGCGGTGGTGGTGGTACAGGTAGTACCGGTGGTGCCCCAGGTAGTAGTGGTTCATCGGGCTCCACAGGAGCTGACGGAAAAGCCGGTGCTATTGGTGCAATTTATGTCAAAGGCAAAAAACAATAACCGTAAGGAGGAGTTATGGTCGCAGATATTCAAATTTTGGGTACTAACGGTGTGAATGGTGCCGATGGAGCCAATGGCGTTGATGGTCAACGAGGTGCTGATGGCCAGAATGCTTCTCGTCGTAAGCCACCCACTGCCGGTAGCCCTGGTGGAGATGGTCAATCTGGTCAGAGTGGCCTGAATGGTCAATCCGGTTCTAGCTGGTGGTTTGCCCTGCGTTGTACCCGTTTTGACGTACAGAGCGTAGCACGCATTAGCAATAATGGCGGTGATGGCGGTAATGTTTGGGTCAGATATAACCAGACTAGCTTACCAAAACCGGTATCTGCCACTTCTAATGGCGGGAGTGGAGGACTCGGTCAGCCTAGTGGTGCAGGAGGGATCGCCGGGCGTGGTGGGGTAAATGGAGATGGTTCACATGCACCCGATGGAGGATATGGTATTGGAGGGATTAGCGCCAGTGGTGGTCAGGCTGGGAGAGTTGGAAAGGTTTCTGTAAATCACTTGCTGCGAGGATAATGACATGAGCGAATCCAGATCTTTTGCTGGCAAATGGCAATTTGCAGCGGCTTCTGGCCAACTGATTACTGTTCAGGCGGATGGTACGCTTGGGCTGTCAGCCAAGCAATCAGGGGCGATTAATCAAATAATTAATGCTTATGGCGTTACTGGCTTTTGGTTACAGGCGGGCAATGGTCGATATTTGGCTGCGAGCGGTAATACTCCTCAAGCTAATCAACCGCGCGATGGTACGGTTGCTGAGATCCGGTTAGAAGAGGTAGGAGGATCTGGATTTCGCCTGCGCCGTATTAGTAGCAGTGGTGACAGCTATTTGGTGGCGCAACAATCTGGGCTGATTTGGCAGGCAGTCACTAGCAGTCCGCCTCTGTCAGCCCAATTTACTCGTACTATCGTGACAAAGGACTTGGAATTCCTCAAAGAATGGGGGGCAATGGGATCAGATCTGCGTTTTGCCTATCTCGCCGGAGAGAATTTAAATGAAATGGTGATGATGGCTGTCGATTTGTCCAATGCCGATCTGCGTGGCTCCACATTGCTTGGCGCTGATTTAACTAATGTCAAAGTTGATGATTGCAATTTGAGTGGTTGTGATTTAAGTAAGACTGATCTAACGCATGTTCATGGTAAAAATGCGCTTTTTGAAAAGTGTATAGTGGGTAGCGATACCAATATGCCTAATGCTGAGCTGCCAAATGCCATTTTTCGCGGCTGTAAAAGCAGTGGCGGTCAACCGGTATTGAATCGTCTAAAAGCGCCGGGGGCGGATTTCTCTGGTGCGTTGTTACCTTCGGTGATAATGGAGAATGCTGATTTATCGCAGGCGAATCTGGTCAATGTTGATCTAAACGGTGCCAGTCTGGCTTCCTGCAACTTTACCGAGGCGATCATGACGCTGGTAAATTTACAAAATACCACTTTGCAGACTTCGAATTTTAGTCAAGCCACATTAGTAGGGACGGATTTTACTGGGGCGAATATCAATCATGTTAATTTCAGTGGCGCTAATCTGACCAACGCCCGGTTATCGTTAACCACCGGTTATAGTCAGCTTAACCTTAGCGACAGTACCTTATTAGCAACGGTGCTGACAGGGATGGATCTGGTTGATGCCACGATTACCGCCAAAACTGATTTTACTCAGGCGCAGATGGATGGAGTTAATCTGAGCGGTCAAAAGTTGGATCAAGTCATATTCCTGATGGCGTCGATGCAGAAAGTAAATCTGGATAATACGTCACTTAATGGTGCCGTTCTGGTCGGTGCCAATCTGGCTGGTGCCACTGTCTTGGGGAATGTCTCCTTAGTAGGGGCGAATTTGTCCAATGCGAGTCTGAAGAATGTTAATTTAACTGGCGCTCAATTTGGCGCTTTATCCACAGTGACACATTTGGATGAAGCTGATGCTCAATCGCTGGATCATCAGCAACTGCCCGAACAATTACGTCAAATGCTGTATCAGGGAAAGATGTTGATCAACGGTCAGGCAGAGGTGTTGGTTCGTCAGCCGGGCCAAAACTGGTTGGTTGAACATGAGGGTAGACCGTTATTTATTCACTATCAGAACGGGCAATTAAACGTTGCTCAAGATAATGGTGGTAATGCGGCAATTCTTGCCAACACATTTATGCCTAATGCTATCCTGACGGGCGCTAATCTGTATGCGGTTGATATGTCCGGTGCGCATTGGTACGGCAGCGATGCCAGAGCCGATAACGCCAATCTGGAACAAGTCAATTTGTCGAATGCTAATTTAGCGACAATGAATTTCACTCAGGCACGGTTATATGGTGCAAATTTGGCCTATGCTAATCTGGTGAATACCAACTTCAGCAAGGCAATGTTGGAACCAACTCAAGGTCTTAAACCGGCATCTCTGGCCTTTGCTTCAATTCAGGGCACTATCTTTACTGAAGCTAAATTGACCGGCGCTAATCTGACTAATGGCGCGGTAGCTTTGCCGCTTGAGGAAGCTGGTAAGAAGTTTACCGGCGTTCCCTTGTTCAGTGCGGCGCTTGAGCTGATGAGTTCATTAGATAGTGGCGTGATATCAACGGAATTGCGGCAGGTATTTACTGATAACGGCTATAGCCTGCTGCCTAATGCTAAAATCAGCGAAAAACAAAATGATCAATATTGGGTTATCTCCAACCAGCCGCAGAACACCGATCTGAGTTACCGAGGATATTGTAACTTTATTGTGATTCGGGTGAGTGGGGTCGGCAATAACCATCTGCAAGTTTGTGGTGGATCGCCATTACGTATCATTCGCATTGAGGCTGACAATACATTACAACCGGTTAATGTCGCTTTTGGGGTGACAATTGATATCACTCAGGCGATGGATGGTGCCACCACCTGCCCAAGTGGTTTGCGTTATCAGTTACCCAATACGGGTATTAGTTATCAATCATTGATGACACCGGGATTGCCCCCTCATCCACCGGGATGTATTCCCAGCCCAGGGGCTTGGTGTCGACAAGTAAAACAATGATCTGGCAAACGACTAATCGGAGTAAAGAATACCACTATGGATATCAATATGATGAGAAGCGAAAATATGCCGATTGCTGTTATCGGTATGGGTTGCCGTTTTCCGGGGGGTGTTAGCTCCCCAGAGGAATTCTGGCAGCTGTTATGTGGTTCAAGTGACGCGATTACCCCAGTTCCCCCTGAACGTTGGTCAACTCAGGCTTATAGTGCCCGGGATCGCAATTTGCCAGGGAGAATGGTAGCGCGAGAAGGCGGATTTATCGCTGATGTTGCTGGTTTTGATGCGGCGGTGTTTGATATCAGTAATACAGAAGCGCCTTTTCTCGATCCACAGCATCGTCTGATGTTGCAGGTGACATGGGAAACGCTGGAACGGGCGAGAATAGCGCCAAAGTCGTTGGCGGGTCAGGAGGTTGGTGTTTATATCGGCGCTTTCACTCATGATTATATGCACTTGCAATTTACTGATTTGCGTCAGACTACCGGTTATACCTCAACCGGTGCGATGGGAACCATGTTGTCGAATCGGATATCCCATATGTTTGATTTTCGAGGTCCGTCTCTGACTATTGATAGCGCCTGTTCATCGTCCTTGTTGGCAGTACATTTGGCTTGTGAAAGTTTGCGGCGCGGAGAATCACAACTGGCGCTAGCGGGTGGCAGCCAGTTAATGCTGATGCCTGATTTTTCCGTAGTGGAAAGTCGTACCGGTTTTTTATCACTCACCAACCGCTGTCATAGCTTTTCGGCTAATGCTGATGGTTATGTGCGTAGTGAAGGGGTAGGCGCTGTTTTGCTGAAACCGTTAAACGCAGCTTTACAGGATGGCGATCCCGTTCTGGCGGTAATCCACGGTTCGGCAGCAAATCAAGATGGTCATACTCCCACGATTACCCAGCCAAGTAGTGCGGCACAACAACGAGTAATTCGGATGGCCTGTGCTCAGGCGGGGATTTCTCCAGCAGAGATTGATTATATTGAAGCTCATGGTACTGGGACCGCGGTAGGCGATCCGATAGAAGCAGAAGCACTGGGGCTGGTGTGTCGGCCAGATCCAATAGATCGCCCATTATTAATTGGCGCGTGTAAATCGGTGATTGGTCATACGGAAGCCGCAGCAGGTATTGCTGGATTAATTAAAGCGGTATTGTGTTTACAACGAGGGCAAGTGCCGGGCAATTTACATGCTGATCCCCCTAACCGCAACATTCGTTTTACTGAATTGGGATTGCAAGTTCCACAGCAGTTAACCCTATTGCCTGAAGGAAAAGTGATAGCTGGGGTGAATTCCTTTGGTTTTGGCGGAACGAATGTTCATGTGGTACTAAGTAATCATGCAGAATCCTCCGCACAACTTCGGACGACGCAAGGGCAAGCTTTCATGCTGCCATTGTCTGCGCAGTCTGAGTTTTCTCTGAAGCAACAAGCGCAGTGCATTGCTGATTTGCTGCAACGGCAGCCGGAGATTGCCCTTGATGATTTATGTTATAGCCTGGCGACGACTCGTCACCGCTTTCCGTTACGTAAGGGGGTAGCATTCAGTAACCGAGAACAGTTACAGCAGCAGTTGACTAATCTGAATGTGTCGTCGAAGCAGAATCATAAAAAAGTTGATCGTCTGGCTTGGATATTTGCGGGTATTGGCAGTGAAGATTGGAAAGATTCTATAGCCTGGTTTCAGCAATTTCCTGAGTTTACTGAACAATTCGAGCGTTGTGAGGCAATTTGGACAGGATTTTCTGCACCTTCCTTATATGCGGCATTGATCTCTGCCGATGAATTGACAGAGCCGCCAATGCAGTTTGCCGTGCAGATATCAATGGCTGCGCAGTTGCAGAAGTGGGGATTCAAACCAGCAGCATTACTTGGTCATAGTTCCGGTGAAATGGCGGCTTGTTATCTGGCGGGAATTTATGATCTGACGCAGGCGCTGACACTGTTACATCAGCGTTATCATTATCTGGAACGTGTGTTGAATAAAGGCGGCGGATTATTAATCGTAGCAGCGACAGTTGAGCAGATATTACCTCATTTGTCAGCTCCCGGTGCCGAGCCTGCCGTGGTGATAGCTGGGCGTAATAGTATCGACCGTTGCTTATTGTCCGGGCCTATAAGTGAATTAACCGCGGTTGCTGAGCGCTTAAAGCAGCAGCGTATCGCCAGTAGTTGGCTCAATTATAGAATTGCTTCTCATTCCCATTATATAGAGTCAATCAGGGCTGGGTTGACTGCGGATGCAGCAACCGTTCCCGCGGCAGAACCTTTGCTGCCAGTGTTTTCATCAGTCACTGGGGAGTTGATTAATGGGAAGTTGAGTCCCGAGCATTGGGCTGACAATGTCGTCTCGCTATTCCATTTTGACGATGCGATAGAAAACATGCTCAAAGCGGGTTTCCACCATTTTCTGGAAATTTCACCTAAATCCCTACTGAGTGCAGGATTAAAGGATTGGAGCCAGCCTTATCGAGGACAGGTGTTTGCTTGTCGCTCAGGGCAAAACTGGCCACAACTGTTAGGACAGCTGTTTGAAGCTGGGGTTGAACCGGACTGGCGGACTCTGATGCCTACCGCTTGCCCAATTGATCTACCCACTTACTCCTGGCATCAGCAATCTTATTGGTATGAGCCAGAGATTAGCCGTCGCCGCCGATTACGTATATTGAGCGGTGTATTATTGGGCGAAGCTCAGCCGGGCAGCGAGAGTTGGCAAGCTGAGTTGGCTGTAGAACAAGTGCCTTGGTTACTCGATCATGTTGTCATGGGAAATGCAATGTTTCCGGCTGCGGGCTATATTGAAATCATGTTGGCGGCGGCTCGTATCTGTTTTCCTGACGTTGGATTAGCGCTTGATAATATTGTGTTGCAATCGGCTTTACTGCTAGAGCCAGGCATAGAATTCAGGTTAAAGACACAGCTAGATCGCCAGCGAATGGAAGTGCAAGTACACATTACCCGTAATCTGGATGAGAGTGTACATTACCAACTTGCAGCCAGTGCACAGGTGGACATCGTTGTACCGGGTGCTACTGCTTGTGCTATTCCTCCATTAGCGGTAAATGATCGCTATCCTTGCATGTGGAACCAAGAGATGTTGTATCAGGCATTTCAACATCTGCATTTCAGTTATAGTGGTGTTTTTTGTACTCTGCGCCATGCGTTTGTTGGTAAAGAAGAAACAATCTGTGAGATTGAATTACCACCTGCACCGGAGGGAATGAATTTTCACCCAGCGGCTTTGGATGGCATCTTCCAATCATTGTTGGCGATTCAGTCTGCTGATATTCACGCGCCAATTCCTGCCAACGAGTTCCGTATCCCGGTCAGTATTCAGCATTTGCGTATCAATGGTAAATTGTCAGGTCGGGTTCATGCCCATGCCCGAAATACTAAGCAGACACAACAACAATGGCTTGGGGATATTGACGTCTATACTGATAGCGGTATGTTGCTTTGTCAGATCAGCGGGTTTTGCGTTCAGCTTGTTGGTAATAGAAAAAACAGTTTGTCTGCCAAACTGCAAAATCTGGTTGTCGGCCAACCACAGTGGCGTAAACTGCCCGCTCAGCCACCAACAGAGTCTGTGACGCAATGGGCTATCCTTGGGGGTGAAAACGCTCTGGCAGAAGAGTTAGTTGATGAGTTGCAACGCCGTGGTGGGTGTGCCTCGTTGTATTCTGGTCTGCCTGACAGTTATCAGAAAACTCAAGAGTTAGTTGATACTCTTCCTGTTGAAACCGAAAGGATCCTGATCCTCTGGCCGTTGCAGGCTCCGCGGATGGCTTATCATTCGTTGATCCATTTGTGTGCGGCGCTGGCCGAACGGTCGATAAAACCACGTTTGTGGATAGTGACTCAATGTGCTCATCAAATCACTGAGCAGGATCAGCCCGATCCATTTGCCGCCGCATTATGGGGAATGATGCGCGTTATTGGTCAACAGGAAGCAACTGCATTATGGGGTGGATTACTGGATATTGACAGTACCACGGCTCCAGCCAAATGGTGGGACGCGCTATTGATAGATGATGGCGAGGATCAATTAGCTCTGCGCCATGATCAGCGTTATGTGCTACGCCTTGTGCCATTACCTGAAATACCCGTGCTACCACCAGTGCGTTTTCGTCCAGATGGCTGCTATCTGCTGACTGGTGCTTTTGGTGATATGGGGCGTCAATTGATCCCCTGGATGGTACAGCATGGTGCTCGACATTTGTTATTGATCGGGCGTCGTCGTGCCCTTGATACGGCTGATCAAGAGTTATTGAAAATTCTGCATCAACAAGGGATCGAGGCTAATTATCTGCCGATTGATCTCGGTGATGTGGAAATGACCAACATTGGTTTGGCTGAGTATCGACAACAAGCCAGCCAGCCGCTGCGTGGGGTGATTCATTGTGCTGCGCATGTTGAAGATCAGGGATATCGTGAACTCAGCCCCGAGGCGTTTGATAGAGTATTTGTCGCTAAAGCATTAGCTGCCTGGACATTGCATCAAGCGTTGGCTGATGCACCTTTAGAGCATTTTGTTATGTTTTCCTCGTTGGGGGCATTATTGGCTTTACCGGGTATGGCATCTTACGCAGCGGCTAACGCTATGTTGGATAGTCTGGCCTGTTTACGGCGTCAGCAAGGTTTACCTGCGTTAAGCCTTAATTGGGGGCCATGGGAAGCGGGGATCGCTTTGCGGGATAGTCGAACGCTGCCAATACTGGAAAATAGTGGCTTACAGCCATTTGGTTCAGAGGAAGGATTAGCTGTTTTAGAACGCTTGTTTGCTCGGATTGAGCCGCAACTGGTGCCGTTCTTGACGAATTGGACAAATTTACTGTCCAGCCAGATGCGTCACCTACCGCTATTGCGTGATATTCAGCAAGAAAATGTGGTTCAGACTTTACCCATAGAAGCGGCGCTTGCAGTGAGTGATCTGGACGATGTCGTTAGCTTGCTACAAACCTTTTGTGGTGAGATTGTTGGGACGTCAGCAGAAGTATTCCATCCCGATCTACCTTTGACTAACAACGGTATTGATTCATTGAATGGTTTAATGTTGGTACAAAAAATCAACAAACAATTACGTTTGGATATTCCGCTGGAATTGTTGTTAAGTGATAAGCCGCTGGCTGAACTTGCATCATTGATTACATATCGATTGCAAGTTAAGGCAATTGCGAAGTAGGAATAACCTTCGAATTGTTTAAGAACAGCCAATTCAGAGATACGTAGTTACGATAAGTTTCAATAGGAAACTTATCGGACTAGGGGATTAGTGCCCATTCCCTTTGAACGAGTTTTACCAAGTGACATTGTTTATTACTATTTCTGTCTGTGCAGTAATGATAGGCCTGTTATTGCTTCCATTCTTGCAAGCTCAGTTTCCTGGACAAGGATTACAACACTAATGCAATAAAATGGGAATAGGTAATCTAATAGATAATATCTGTACTATTATCTGTATTTAAAGTAATTTTTTGTAGTGGATTGTTTATACCCAATGGATTTCAAGATGCGTCGCGGTGGCAACGGAGCGACAAATTCGTCGGGAACGAATTTGCCCAGCCAGAGGTTGGTCCCTGGTGAGAGGCAGGAGCCTCTCATTAATCTCCGGGAGTATAGATAACCGTATATTTGCAAAAACGATGACTGGGATGAATGAGCGCAGCCAACTAAAGAGGCAACTTGAAAAACGAAGGGTATATATTAAGAAATAAGGTGTCTATTACTCCATTTGTTAAGCAAATGTTATTTTGTGATAACCAAAGACACTAAATTTAGTAAAACAGGGGCTTAGAACACATGGGATCAAAAAAACATGGGTCCAAAAACATGATATAGTACACCCTGATTTTTTCCTATCCCATCGGAATGTTATGTCTTACCAATGTCCTTTATGTCATTTACCATTACTGTTTGCTCACCGTCAATGGCGCTGCGAAAACAACCACCAGTTTGATTGCGCAAAAGAAGGGTATGTTAATTTACTGCCTGTTCAGCATAAGCGCTCGAAAGAGCCGGGTGATAGTATAGAGATGATGCAGGCGAGAAGGGCATTTTTGCATTCTGGTCATTATCGTGCATTACAACAAAAATCTATTGCTCTACTTAATGAGTATCTACCGGAAAATGCGGAAATATTACTGGATATTGGTTGTGGTGAAGGTTATTACACGGCTGCGGTACAGGAACAGTTAAATTTTCATCGAAATCTGGTGGTGTATGGATTAGATGTGGCAAAAGTTGCCGTTCGTTATGGTGCTAAACGGTATCCCAATGTTAATTTCTGTGTGGCATCCAGTCATCGCCTGCCATTTGCTGATAACTCTTTGGATGGTGTTTTACGGATTTATGCTCCCTGTAAAGCAACAGAATTAGCTCGTGTTGTGAAACAGCATGGGATCGTTCTGACGGTGACACCAGGCTCACGTCATTTGTATCAATTGAAAGAATTGATTTATCAGGAAGTACATCTGCATCCCGATAATTGTGAACAATGGGATGGATTCGAATTAATTTCCACGGAAACATTAGCTTATGAAATGTCATTGAATGGCGAACAAGCCCATGATTTATTGCAGATGACTCCATTTGCTTGGCGGGCATCAGAAGAAGTTAAAACGCATTTGATGTTGAAAAAGCAATTTAATTGCGAAGCAGATTTTACGTTGAAGATGTATCGACGTATTTGATAGTAGTAATCTTGTAATTAGATTATTAAACAATAAATCTGGAGTAGATTAATTATGGCTTACCCCAGAGTGGGATAGAAATATGAACCTCCCCAGGTTTATTGGGTGATAAAATTATTGTGCATACATAAATAGTTCGAGATGCTCAAATAATATATTGAAACCTATAATAATTAATACCAATCCACCCATTAATTCAGCTCTTTTACCCAACAGAGGGCCAATGTAGCGGCCGATTAACATTCCTAGTGTAGCCATAACCATTGTCATTAGTCCGATCGCCATTGCGGTATGTAAAATATTTACTTGTAGAAAGGCAAGGCCGACACCAATTGCCATAGCATCCAGACTGGTAGCAATAGCAGTGAGAACTAATGTTACCGAGCTATGTCGCTGAGGAGAGGTTTTCTGAGGAACATCTGGCTCATTCCTGAAACTCTCGATAATCATCCGACAGCCCAGAAGAAATAATAATGAAAAGGCAATCCAGTGATCCCATTCCATAATATATTGGCTGGCATATAATCCTAATGACCAACCGATTAGTGGGGTGCAGGCTTCAACCAAACCAAAGATAATGCCTGTACGAATGGCTTCCCGAAAATGTGGGCGGTGAAGAGTAGCGCCTTTGCTTACTGCAGCAGCAAAAGCATCCATAGAAAGTGCCAGTGCGAGAATAAATGTAGCATATAAATTCATCAAAACAGCCTCGGTTGGGTGATTCCATATACACATAACTCACCCCCAACCTAATGGTGTTGTTATGTGTCTATGGTCTTGCCAACCGATTTAGAGCCTCTATATCTATATCCGTTGTCTTTCAGGTTACAGCTTTGTTAGCTACGCTGTAATTAGAAATTTATTGGATATACATTAATTAGACGCTTCAGGTATTCGTACCACGTTTTATTTTAAAACGAGTATGTTGATACGAATTTTCCAGAAATTTTCTGGAACAGGCTACTCCCCAATGACTGAAATGGACTCTACCATATCCAGAGTGAAAGGCAAAAAATATTTGTTATATTTCTAATATGAAATTGATAATAGTTATCATTATCTGTTGCTTATGAGAAATTGATAGATTCTCTCTAAATCATCCAGTTTTATTACGGAGATATATATTTTATGATGTTCTAAATCCATCATAAGAATACCATCTTCAGATAAATTCATTGCTTTGATATTTTCATATGAAAAAAAACGATTGGCATGGTAAAAGCCGTATTTTTTGAAAAGTAATTTTGGTGAGCGAATATAACCCAGATATAATGTTATCAAAATGATAAATGATAACAAATAGGTAGTGAACTGACTGCCGTGTGACGAAATGTTATTATAAATAATAATTGCAATTAAAATAATAAAAATTAATGCATCAGTTCGCTGCTTTCTTTTCAATTTTATATTTAACAGCGTTTTCCCTTTGAGCTGGATGATAATAAATTCATCATAAATCGCAAAAGCGAGCATTAACACAATTAAAATTAATAAGATGAAATCATTCAAACTCATTTTTAATCCCTATTTTCATAGTAGATGGATGTTTTATCATACTTTTGTTGTAATAGTTGGGGAGAAAAAACCTCCCCAATTATTTGAGTTATGCTGGAAAATCAGATTTAGCCGAGGAAACCAAAACGGAAACCAACAATTCCAAGGATGAAAAAGCCTACGATTATCCAGAGAGGGTTGACTTTCTTACGCAACAACCACATGCAACCGAATGTGAGCAATAATGGCATCAAGCCGGGCATTAATTGATCCAAAATGGTTTGAACTGTAGTCACTTTCATTTCGCCTGTGATTGGATCAGGGACTTCAGAAACTACCAGCGGGATATTTACCTTGGTCCATTTATTGACCAAGGCTCCCATGACAAACAGGCCGAGAATTGACGCTCCTTCTGTCATTTTTTGCAAGAAGCCACCACCCATATCCTTAACAATATCCAATCCTTTTTTATAGCCATATGCTACACCAAAGTAACGGGTGAGTAATCGAACTAAATTAAACAAGATGAAAAACATGATAGGTCCCATAGGGCTACCACTCATGGCGATTCCAGCACCAAGGGCAGCAAATACTGGGCGTACTGTTCCCCAGAATATTGGATCGCCGACACCTGCTAAAGGACCCATTAAACCAACTTTGATACCGTTGATTGCTCCGTCATCAATGTCGGCTCCGTTGGCACGTTGTTCTTCCATTGCCATCGTGACACCGAGAATAGGTGCTGCAACATAAGGATGAGTATTAAAGAACTCCATATGTCGTTTCAGTGCCTGTTTTCTTTCTTCTGTATTTTCAGGATACAGGCGGCGAATAGCTGGTATCATTGAGAAACAGAAACCAAGCGCCTGCATACGTTCAAAGTTCCATGATCCTTGAAATAGGTTGGAGCGGAGGAAAACACCACGGATATCACTTTGTGTCAGTTTTTTCTGACCGATCTTTGTTGTCTCTGACATGTTGTTCATCCTCTTAATCTAATTCGTTATCAAGGTTGTTTGAGGTATTGCCAGCAGTAGCGGCTGTCTGTGATTGGTTGTATTTAGGGCTAAGCTGGATATACAGAATTGCCATAACGATACCAATGACACCTAATGCAACAAGGTTGAAGTCGGTGAAAGCGGCAGTTACGAAGCCAAGGTAGAAGAATGGCATCAGATAACCTGCGCGCATCATGTTAATCACCATTGCATAACCAACAACCACGATCATGCCACCAGCGATATTTAGGCCGCTGGTAACAACTTGTGGAATGGAGTTCAACATGTGCTGAACTTCTGAAGTTCCTACAGAGATAGCAACAATTAGTGCAGGGATGGCAATTCGCATAGCTTGTAGCATCAGGGCTGCAATATGAATGGCACTGATTGCCCGAAGATTACCGTTTTCTGCCGCCTTATCCGCTGCATGCTGGAAACCAACGGTTAGGGTACGGACGATAATGGTCAGAACCTGACCGGCAGCAGCCAGAGGGATAGCCAGAGCGATGCCCGCGCCAACGTCTTGTCCGCCAGCGATAACCAGAATGGTTGAAATGATAGAAGCCAATGCAGCATCGGGTGCGATTGCGGCGCCGATATTCATCCAGCCAAGCGCAATCATTTCCAGTGTACCACCAATGATGATGCCGGTTTTCATATCACCAAGTACCAAACCGATGAATGTACAAGCAACTAATGGACGGTGAAATTGAAATTCATCAAGAATGGAACCCATACCTGCGATACAGGCAACGATGAATATCAACACAAGCTGAACAACGGTAATTTCCATTGTTTTTCTCCTGTAACCAAATTGTAATTTGGTAAGAATTTTGTTATTGAGTAATGGTTAGTAAAAAATAGTATCTGTTTTTTTAAGCTTTTTTGAGTAGATCCATCATGTTCAGACGAGTATCGCTGGCGACTTTGCGAGCTTCAAGTTCTATGCCACGAGAATTTAGTTTTCCGAAGGCTTCAATATCAGAATTGTCAACGGAAATAGCATTGTTAATCTGGGTTTTTCCTTGGCGGAAAGCCATGCCACCGATATTTACAGATTCGAGAGTAACTCCATCTTCTACAATACGCAGAACATCTGTTGGATTGGTGAACAACAACATGACCCGTTCACCCGCATATTTAGGGTTGTTGTAAACGCGAACGCATTTAGCAACGTCTACAACGTGCGCACTGACACCAGGAGGTGCAACTTGTTTTAATAGAGTAGAACGCACGGTATCTTGAGCAACTTCATCACTGACTACAATAATGCGTCTGACATTAGTTTCTTTCGTCCAACGAGTAGCAACTTGGCCGTGTATAAGGCGATCATCTATACGTGCAAGGGCTATCTTCATATGGCCGCCCGCAGAAGGGGCTGATATAGGTGCGGTGGCAGGTGTTGCTGGTTTGAGTGGTTCTGGTTTTGTCGGTTCTTCGTCTTGTTCCGTTTTCAGGGCGCGGATACCTTCTTTGCCTGCTTCTAATGCGACTGAAACCAGTTCTTCCATGGATGGATCATCGTCACGACACATAAAGGCTTCAACCAGCATTGGGACGTTTACACCAGTAATAATCTCGTAGTTATCTTTGTCAACTGCGATACGGTTT
Organism: Xenorhabdus sp. Sc-CR9; assembly: GCF_963897815.1. Classification (NCBI taxonomy): domain Bacteria; kingdom Pseudomonadati; phylum Pseudomonadota; class Gammaproteobacteria; order Enterobacterales; family Morganellaceae; genus Xenorhabdus; species Xenorhabdus sp. Sc-CR9. Next base: position 15,292 of record NZ_CAWQTY010000164.1, on the reverse strand, counting down.
GCAGCATTGAATGGGCTACCACCCCAAGTATCAACGAAAAACAAAACCCCTTGATTTGTATCAAGTAATTCCAGTTTTTTGTTGTACTTATCAAATAATGTATCAGCATTTTCACCGGGTACGAAGTCGATGTAAGAAACGTTCTCTTGTTCACCAATCAACATTTCTGCGGTATAAAGCAATTGTTCTGCCGCAGCCCCATGTGTGCCAATAATAATGGCTATACTCACTTGTTTTCCCCTTTTTATAACAATTGAATTCAGGCTTACTGCAAGATCATGCTCAATATTTCTAATGTATTGCATCTCTTATCAATAAATATGATAGTTGCAAACATAAAGTCTTATCGAGAATCTATCTCAATATTTCATTCCTTATGGTTTGATATTTCGTTACATAAGAAAATATGTCGTTAGATTATCATTTGAAGCCTTCAAGAAAATTGCTATCAGTCAGAAAAATTAAGCCAGACTGTTTTGAGAGATTAAAACGAGATTTAAAACTGTCATTTGGTCAATTATTGATTTATTATGCGTTATTTTTTGGTTTATTAGATCTTTTAAACTGTTTTCGGTAACATTTTCTTAATTTTTATGTAAAAAAATAGTAATGTGTTTATCGAAAAAAGAAAAATAATATACTTTATTGATCCGTTTCAGCCAAAAAATATCCCTCCTAAGTGGGAGGGATATTTTTTTCAGATAAGATTTGTTGTAGCGAAAATAGGTAACAGTATCACTCATTATAGTGAGAGTGAATGATAGCTAATATTAGTCACATTGGACTTTTATCGCCAAACCACCGCGCGAGGTTTCACGGTATTTCGCGTTCATATCCTTACCTGTTTCATACATGGTCTCAATCACTTTATCGAGAGAAACACGCGGTTCGCTGGTACGGCGAAGTGCCATGCGAGATGCGTTGATCGCTTTGACTGAAGCAATCGCGTTACGCTCAATGCATGGAACCTGTACTTGACCTGCAACAGGGTCACAAGTCAGGCCGAGATTGTGTTCCATGCCAATTTCTGCGGCGATACAAACCTGTTCAGGGCTTGCGCCAAGTAATTCAGCAAGACCTGCGGCTGCCATTGAACAGGCAACACCAACTTCACCCTGACAGCCGACTTCTGCACCAGAAATAGAGGCATTCATCTTATACAAGATACCGATAGCGCCAGAAGCCAGAAAATAGCGAATGTATAATTCCGGTGTTACTGGCTCGATACAGTGATTGTAATAGGCCAAAACAGCAGGAACGATACCACATGCACCATTGGTCGGTGCTGTAACAACACGGCCACCGGCAGCATTTTCTTCATTGACGGCTAATGCAAACATGTTGATTAAATCAACAACATTCATTGGGTCATTGGATAAATTGCTGGATGATGTCAGCATACGGTGTAATGCTGCTGCACGGCGGGGAACACGCAATGGGCCAGGCAATACACCTTCTGTGTTCAGGCCACGCTCAATACAAGCTTGCATGGTTGCCCACACATCTTCAAAATACTCAGCAATTTCTTCGTTGCTGTGTAAATCCAGCTCGTTTTTCATCATCAGGCCAGAAATGGATAAACCTGTTTTTTTACAGTTCATCAGTAGCTCAGCAGCGGAGCTATATGGATAAGATACAGGTTTGGTATTTTGGGATGGCTTGCCAAAATGTTCTTCATCGACAATAAAACCACCGCCGATAGAATAGTAAGTTTTACTGTAAATTTTTTCGTCACCTGCGAATGCATGAATTTGCATACCATTTTCGTGCAGTGACAGATTATCGCTACGGAAGTTCATACCACCATCGCGAGGAAAATCGACTTCATGTAAACCATTTGCCAGCGGCAAACGTTGAGTGTGCTCAACATCACGAATAAAACCTGGGATTGAGTCGATATCAACAGTGGCTGGCATATTACCCGCCAGACCCATGATGATAGCGATATCCGTATGGTGACCTTTCCCGGTTAATGAAAGTGAGCCGTATACATCAACAGCTACACGCGTGATAGAGGACATTACTCCTTGGTTTACAAGATCATCGACAAATTGTTTGCCTGCTTTCATAGGACCAACAGTATGAGAGCTGGATGGGCCAATACCCACCTTAAACATGTCGAAAACGCTAATCACGCCAGACTCCTTTAAGAAGAAAGAGATATAGTTATTTATATTAAAGCGCGCTACTTTACTGTTATTTAGTAGTGTTGATAAAGGAGTTTACAGTTTTTTTTTAATTATAATAGCAATTGATATGATCTTGAATAATTAATGAGCATATTTGTGTTGTTTTACATCCAATCTAGGGCGATTTTTGAACTTGTTGTGCCAGCTGATAAATAATCGCTGCGGTTAATCCCCAGATCATTTGTTCTTGATGCCAGTAAAAATAGACCCGATGCTGCTGGTTACGACGTTTTATATCTAGATAGCGATAATGGCGGAGGGAGAGTGCATCAAACAATGGGACTTCAAAAATTCTGGCTACCTCTGTCGGATTTGTCCGAAAAGGTATTAGAGGCGGAATCAGACCAATGATCGGCGTGACACGATAACCCCCACTGCTATCCAAAGGAGCTAATTGACCCAGAATTTGTACTTTGTCTTGTGGGATATTGACTTCTTCTTCTGCCTCACGTAACGCTGTGGCAATCAATGAGTTATCGTCAGGATCAGTGACTCCGCCCGGAAAAGCAATTTGACCTGCATGAGAGCGGAGGCTTTGAGAACGTTGTGTCAGCAGCAGTGACGGCTCTGGCTTACATATAATCGGCAGTAATACTGCTGCATTCCGCTGATTGCTCGCCAAATTCGTTGGTTGTGCAGGAAGCTGGAATTGAAACCGATGAATGAAGTCAGAAAGTGATGTCATTGTGTCTGAAGTTCTCCTAATAGAGGTAAGATTCGCCCGAGTTTATCAAATGTTTCCTGATACTCTTTCTCAGCAATGCTATCTGCAACGATACCACCTCCCGCCCAACAGTAAATTTTTCCTTTTTCTGTCAGTAAAGTGCGGATGGTGATGTTGCTGTCCATTGTACCGCAGAAACTAATATAGCCAATAGACCCGCAATAGCCATGTCTGCGATGGGGTTCTAATTCTTCAATAATTTCCATGGCGCGAATTTTGGGTGCCCCAGTGATTGAACCGCCGGGAAAACAGGCACGAAGTAAATCAGCGGCATGATATTTATCAGGTAAGGTTGCTGTAATGGTACTGACTAGATGGTGCACGGCTGGAAACGGTTCCACGACAAATAATTCAGGAACTTTAACAGAACCCGGCGTGGCGACCCGGCCAATATCATTTCTTAACAGGTCAACAATCATCAGATTCTCAGCGCGATCTTTGCGTGAGTTTGCTAATTTTCCTGCCTGCAATTGATCTTCTATAGGATCTTGCAGCCGGGGCAGTGTTCCTTTGATTGGACGGGTCTGGATTTTCTGATCTTCCAGCAGAATAAAGCGTTCAGGTGAAACACTGATAATGCAGTGTTCAGGTAAACGAATAAAGGCAGAAAAGGGTGCTCGATTACTTTCATTGAGCTGGGTAAACGCCTGCCATTCATCCCCTTGATAATCAGCCTGAAAACGCTGTGCCAAATTAATTTGATAACAGTCACCATCCCGAAGATAACGATGGATCTGAGCGATTTTTTCGTGATATTGCTGTTCTGTTATGTTGGACTGCCACTGATTTTTCAGGGAAAAGTCTTTTTTATTGCTTTCCCGCAGTGACTCTAACCATATCAGTCTTTCATCAATATTTTGATAGCTCAGCAAGGTGGCCTTCTGTTGCTGGTGGTCAATAACCAGTCCCCAATTGTAGATCCCGATAGCCATATCAGGAAAGTCCAGCCCATTCGCAGCTATTTGAGGTAATTTTTCAACCCGTCTTCCAAGATCGTAGCCCCATATACCCAATGCTCCTCCCTGAAAAGGCAGTTCGGGATCAAATTGCGGATTAATATCAAAGTTATGAAGATACTTTTTCAATAGCAGGAAAGGATCTTCATGAGAAAGATACGTATCATCACCATGATGAATCTCAGTCGATTCGCCACAAGTAACAAGCGTTGTTATAGGATCGGCGACAAGAATATCAAATCGGTTATGCAGGTGATTTGCGGCTCCGGAGTGCAATAACATTGCCCAGGAAAAAGTAGAAATAGGGGCAAAATATTGGGTAGCAAGATCAGGTGAATAAGGGAGCTGTTTTTTCTGTAATGCAATATTCATGATGGAATCAGTGTTGGCGTTTGGCAGTTCGCAGTAAATAATGTATCTCTGCGTGGAGATTAACATAGAATCTCACTCCTGACTTAAGATAAAAAATACTATAATCGCAGCCTGCCATTAAATTATTACGTTTGAGGTTATAACTATGTTTTCAGGTATGCCAGCATTATCCCATGAAGAACAGCAACTTGCTGTAGAAAGGATTCATCAGCTCATTTCAGAAGGAATGGGAAGTGGAGAAGCTATTGCTATCGTTGCTCAAGAATTGCGTGAAAAACATCGGGATAATGAGCATATCCATGTTTTATTTGAGGATGATGAAAAATAGTTGTAACGTATTTTTAACAGACTCACATAATTACTTTCTACTACATGTTAATTTATCGCGACTTAGAGTCCATATGATTTGGATGGTAATAGGAGTAATTAATATGAAGGCAAGTCAGTTTATTCACTGCATCGGGTTATTGGGTGCAGGGTTTTTGTTGTCTGTTTCATTTGTTACGACAGCTGCTGAGAATGAGCGAGTGGCAAAGTTTATTTCTTGTAAAAATTTAACCAACGATCAAATTGCAGCGCAAGTTAAGCAAGATTTTTTGCAACATCGTATAGTACATTGGGATACAGACAAAAAGCAGTTAGGGACTGCAAAACCGATTGCATGGATAAATGTCAACGATATTACTGGCGATAAAAATGCATTGCGGGTTCCACTTATCGTCCGAGGTTCAAAAAAGGATAAAAGTTACAATGTCACTGTTGATTGTCAAAAAGAAACTATTAGTTATCGTGAAATAAAGTAAATAGCTTGTCATATTATCTTTAAATACGTACGGGATACTAGGAAGTATCCCGTTTTGGTTAAACTGTGAGAGGGACTTATGACGGAACAACGGAAACTTTATCCTGCTTATGATGCGTATCAAACAGGGTATTTAGATACAGAGGATGGGCACCAGATTTATTGGGAATTATGTGGTAATCCAAAAGGTAAGCCAGCAATATTCATTCATGGTGGCCCCGGCGGTGGTATTTCAAGTTATCATCGGCAATTATTCGATCCTGAACGTTATCATATTATGTTGTTCGATCAGCGTGGCTGCGGACAATCTAAACCTCATGCTAGTCTGGAAAATAATACGACTTGGCATCTGGTAGATGATATTGAGCGGTTGCGTAATCTAATGGGTGTTGAAAAGTGGTTGGTGTTCGGTGGCTCCTGGGGTTCGACACTTTCTTTGGTTTATGCTGAAAAACATCCTGAGCGTGTCTCTGAATTAGTGTTAAGGGGGATCTTCCTGCTTCGGCCACAAGAGTTACATTGGTATTATCAGGAAGGGGCTTCTCATTTTTTTCCAGAGAAATGGGAACGTACACTATCTATCCTCTCTGAAGAAGAACGCAAAGATGTGATCTCGGCTTATAACAAACGGCTGACAAGTGATGACCTACAAGTACAGCTGGAAGCTGCACGTTTATGGAGTCTTTGGGAAGGTGAAACGGTAACGTTACTACCTTCTGATAATGCGGATTCATTTGCAGAAGATAAATTTGCTTTAGCATTTGCCCGCATAGAAAATCATTACTTTATCAATAACGGTTTTATGGATGAAACTCAGCAATTATTGGATCATATTGACGTTATCAGACATATCCCTGCCGTTATTATACATGGTCGCTATGATATCGCATGTCTGGTACAGAATGCGTGGGATCTGGCAAAAGCGTGGCCGGAGGCTGAATTGCATGTTGTGGAAGGTGCAGGCCATTCGTTCGATGAAGCGGGTATTTTACATCAGTTAATTAAGGCAACGGACAAATTTGTTGGAAAATAACTGAGATAACCACCATTGGGTGGTGGTTATCTTTCCCATATTCCCTCAGCGGCTTCTGGGTTCATAAGGTAAGCGCGACATAAATCGTGATTGCTGGCGATAGTGTTGCAAGCGCTGCCGAAAATATTCTCGCAAATGTGGCGGTTGTGATTGCTCTACAGTATCAGGAATGACAGGCATGTTATAGCGTTCTTTAAAAGCAACACCGGATGCTGCTAAATCAACATTGACCTTATCCATCTCATTTTTAGATAGCTCGGCTAAATTATGTCCCATTTATGGCCTCTCTGAAAACTTACTTCTCAAAGTAGAAAATTAATCAACTCTTTTTTGTTTAGCAAGTGATTTAAAAAAGTTTAAAAAAAATCGGGTAAATATAAATAATATCAATTCTCATTTTTATTAAAAGGATTTTTTAATGGGGAGTTAAATAAATAAAACTGATTCTTATTTTCTTATATTTAATGAGATTTATTCTTGTTAATGAATTTAATAAAAACATTAATTATCAACTAATTAAATATTATTATTTTGTTTTTGTCTTATATGTTTTTAATTGGCATAATAGCCTGAGTTTAATGAACTATTAGGAGGGTTGGCTGATGTTAAAACAAGAAATGATCAAAAAATTGAATGAGCAATTAAATTTGGAATTTTACTCTGCAAATTTATATCTGCAAATGAGTGCATGGTGCAGTGACAAAGGGTATGAAGGTGCAGCGGCATTTTTAAAAACTCATTCTCAGGAAGAAATGCAGCATATGCAGCGTTTGTTTGATTATTTGGGTGATACTGGTTCAATGCCTGTCCTGGGAGCTATTCAAGCTCCTCCTGTTGAGTTTAACTCTATTTCTGATGTGTTCAATCAAACTTATGAGCATGAAAAATTGATCACAGAAGAGATCAATAAACTTGCTCATGTAGCGATGATGACTCAGGATTATTCTACGTTTAATTTCTTGCAATGGTATGTCGCTGAACAGCATGAAGAAGAAAAACTGTTCAAATCTATTCTGGATAAATTGGATATGGTGGGGGAAGGCGGCAAGGCGTTGTTCTTACTTGATAAAGATCTGAAAAGTTTATCTATGGCACCGGCACATGCCTGATGAATAGTCAATTAAGTTAATTAGCACTGTTTTTTAACCGTAATTCTTGTTTTACGTGTATCGTTGAAGCAAAAATTACGGTTCTTTTCATTTTTTGTCCCCATTTTTGCGTAGTGCTTCACAGGTCAAGACATTGTTCATCAATGATCGCAGATTAAAGCGATTTTTTGATATAGAATCCCTTCGTGTAACTATAAAAATTCATGTACATATTAAAGGGTTATCTATATGTCTATTCTTAACATCCGTTCATTCTGGGCCAAATTATCTACTCTTGTGGTTCTGTTTGTCGGTATGTCCTGTCAACAGGCTTTGGCTCATGCACATTTGAAAGATCAGATTCCTGCAGAAAACACAACTGTTGAAGCTGTTCCACAAGCTATAACCCTAAGTTTTTCAGAGCGTATTGAACTTGGATTCAGTAAGATAAAATTAATTGGTCCAGAAAAGGCAGAGGTTAAAACCGGTAAGCTGGAACTTGATCCTGAAACCAAAACTAAATTAATCCTGCCAGTTGAAGGTAAACTTACCTCCGGAGAATATAGAGTTGACTGGAGTGTACTTTCTGTCGATGGTCATAAAACTAAAGGTGTTTACAACTTTACTGTAAAATAATGATCTCTTTAGAAGCTCTGTACCTATTTTGCCGTTTCTCTCATTTTGTCGTTGTCATGCTGATGTTTGGCCTTAGCTTATTCACGATGATGCTTGTTTCAGGCCATTTTTCAACGCTGATAAGGGAGTGGTTAAAAGTTGTTATTTTAATCAGCACTGTGTTGGCTTTAATAACTTCAATCGTCTGGTTTATCGTTCAAGCTGGGCTGATGGGAGATGGCTGGCAAGATGTTTATATGCCTGAAATTTGGTTAGCTGTATTGAATACCTCTTTTGGGCAGGTTTGGAAATGGCAGCTATTGGTTGCAATACTTGCTGCTGGGGCGTTGTTCCTCTCCGATGCCAGAATCAAAAATCTCTTGTTGCTGGGTTGTTCAGTCATTTTATTATCCAGCCATGCTTTTATCGGCCATGCAGCTATGCATGAAGGTCATTTAGGGTTACTACTGCAAGCTAATCAGATTGTTCATTTGCTGAGTGCGGGTTATTGGTTTGGTGGATTATGGCCGTTTTTACTGTGTCTACAGTTTTTTCGTATTAAAAAGGCATCAGAATCAAATCAATATCGCGATGGTGCATATGCAGACAAGACAAGCGCAGGGAATGCAGATAATAGTGAGAATATCGCTGTTGATCAATATTCGGAAATTAGATTATATTCGGAAAGCATCGCGGCGATGAGGAAGTTTTCCTTTTATGGGCATTTCGCTGTTTTTCTGGTGATAATAACAGGAATTGTGAGTAGTGTTATCTTAATTCCCGGATGGCCGACTTTCAGTCGTGCCCTTTCTGAATATCAATCCATGTTATGGCTGAAGATAGTTCTGGTCGCTGGTATGGTACTTTTAGCACTGCTCAACCGCTACATGTTAGTTCCTAAATTGAGGCAGCAAAGGTGTTACCAGCTATTAATAATCAATAGTTGGCTGGAAATTATCTTAGGAACATCAGCACTATTATGTGTGGCTGTTTTTGCAACACAACCTCCTGCGTGATTCTTGGATGATTGATGTAAATCTGGGTATATAAACAGATGAATTAGCGATAAAATTACAGCATGTGTTTATCAGGGGGAATGGTAATGAAACGAGTATTGTGGGCTCTGCCTTTTTTTCTTCTTTCTTTTCAGGGGATTGCTGCCCCGATACAAACTGTCAGTAAACTACAATTTGGTAAACAATGGGCATTCACCCGTGAAGAAGTTATGCTTGATTGTCGTTCGGGTGGGGCATTGTTTGTTATAAATCCTAGTACATTGATGCAATACCCATTGAATGATCGGGCAACGCAACTGATGAAATCTAATAAAGTTATTGCAACATCACTAGACACGATCCTCTTAGACAATCCTGAACAACCAGCTGAAAAGATGAGTATTGAGCCATTTCAGAAAGCAGCATTAGCTTTATGTGATCAATCAAACGATAAAAAGTAAATGCTTAGTTGATTCCATTGTTGTAAAGAAGAGCAATCATTACCTTATAAGAGTAAAAATTTGGTAAATCATAGTATGTCAACTACTCTTTAATTGGTAAGTTGTTCTACGTCTCAATGATAATTTTTAGCTCTAGTCTCTTTGAATAAGAGTCATTTTCCCTAGGCCGAGTAGAGGAGTGAACTCGGCCTTTTTTTGTTTGTCACGAGGAAGGGACATCTTTACTCTTTTTTCAATAAATTATCTTATTTTCTTATGCATATAATGATGCGATTAAAATGATCATTCAGAATGCTAAATAGCATTCCAAAATTGTAGGCAGATTGCTTCCTTACTCCTCGTCAACCGAGGAGTAAGGAAGCCTTATCATTTGAATGTATCACTATTTTGAGAACCTATTCAGTGAGGTTTTTAGAACAAGAGTATGAACAAAAGCGCATTTATGGCTGCAAATCAGACTAATTTTGAATATAAGCTGTGATATATACCTGAATTTTATCAGAGAATACTGGTAAAAATAATTAAAGAAAATTTAAATTCAGATAAATAAACGATATCCTGAAAGAGTTTATATTATAGTGGTAAATTATTTTCGGAAAGAGTTTGTCAAAGAGAGTAAAAATCTTTTGTGTGAATCTTTTGTTTAAATTGTGTTAAATTTTAATCTATCGCATAGGGGCGTATGGACAAGAATGAATTTTATCAAGAGTTAGAGAATAGTTTGATTGCACTGTTGTCAGGTGAATACGACTTTATCGCTACTCTTGCCAATACAAGCGCATTGTTATATGAACGTTTAGATACTGTTAATTGGGTTGGATTTTATTTAGTGGATGATGATACCCTAGTCTTAGGGCCATTTCAGGGTAAGAACGCTTGTGTTCGCATCCCTCTGGGAAAGGGAGTATGTGGGGCGGCTGTTAAAAATAAAAGTATACAGCGTATTTCTGATGTTCATTCTTTCCCCGGTCATATAGCCTGTGATGCAGCCAGCAATGCTGAGATTGTTCTTCCTTTGGAAATCAATGGAAAAATCATTGGTGTTTTGGATATTGATAGTACGGTTTTTGGTCGGTTCGATGAGAATGATGAAAACGGCTTGAAAGCCCTAGTTATCAGGTTTTGTGAGCATTTAAGACAATGTGTTGTGTCAAAATATCTACAACAGAACGTAACTTAACATACGTATAACGTGGCATTTATCAGTAAGGCTATTATAATGTCGCCTGTTCATGCCTGCGCTGGTTGGCAAAACCGTTGTAATCAGGAAATTTCATGGAAAATCAACCTAAGTTGAACAGTAGTAAAGAAGTCATTGCTTTCTTGGCCGAGCGTTTCCCGCTTTGTTTCGTAGCAGAAGGTGAAGCACGTCCTTTGAAGATTGGTATCTTCCAGGATATCGTTGAACGTATTCAGAATGAAGAGGGTTTAAGTAAAACACAACTTCGTTCTGCTCTGCGCTTGTATACTTCCAGTTGGCGTTACCTCTATGGTGTCAAAGAGGGAGCTCAGCGTGTTGACCTTGATGGAAATATATGTGGTGAGCTGGAAGTTGAACATATTGAACATGCACGCCAGCAATTAGCTGAAGCAAAAGCGCGAGTACAAGCTCAACGAGCTGAGCAACGTGCTAAGAAACGTGAAACTGAAAACGTATCTGACAAGAAAAGTGAACGCCCTGTAAGTAAAAAAGCGGCTCCTCGCCGTCAAGCATCAGGTGATGGCGCAAAACGTCCATCTCGTTCGCAAAACCGTCTGCAACAATCGCCTAAATCAGCAGATAAAACCACAAAGAAAATTGCACAACCTGAGTTGAACTCAGTCACAGACGTATCCTCTTTGAAAGTCGGACAGACAATCAAAGTAAATGTAGGAAAAAGCATAATGGATGCTTCTGTGCTAGAAATTGCCAAAGATGGTGTAAGAGTGCAGTTACCTACTGGCTTGGCAATGATTGTACGCGCAGAACACTTAAAGTTCTGATACGGAGGCCAACTCGGGCATGAACAAACTCATTATTTTGGCTTTCGTTTTAGGTCTATCATTTTCTAGTACAGGGTATGCGGACACTATTAGTGATAGTAGCAAGTCGGTCAGTAATGGTACTGCCATTAGTGACAGTGTTGTTAATGGTAACAATACAGCTACTATTAATCTGAATCAGTTGCCAGATTTAAAACCGGAACCACAACATTCCACAGTGAGTAAGCGGATTGTTTCTCGCTTTCTTCGTTCTCACTATCGCCAACTTTATCTGAATGCAGATTTTTCAGGGAAAATTTTTGATCGTTACCTGAATCATCTGGATTATGGGCATAATGTTTTTCTGGCATCAGATATTGCACAGTTTTCAGATCAAAAAGGCGTATTAGGAAAAGAGCTTGAAGAGGGTGATTTAAAGCTTCCTTATGCCCTGTTTAATTTAATGCAAAAGCGTCGTTTTGAGCGCTATCAATATGTTCTCTCTCGTTTAGAGCAGCCTGTTGATTTGAATAGCCATGACACGATTGAAACAGATCGTTCTAAGGTGCCGTGGCCAACGAGTGTTGAAGAACTAAATAACCTTTGGAACGCTAAGATTAAATTTGATTGGATAAACCTCAAATTATCTGGAAAAAATGATAAAGAAATCAAAGAAAAACTGACTAAACGTTATCGGATGTTACTGAAACGTCTCACACAGAGCAAGAGTGAGGATGTTTTTCAAACGATCATGATGTCTTTTGCTCGTGAAATAGATCCTCATACTAGTTATCTATCTCCTCGTGATACAGAACAGTTTAACTCAGAAATGAGCCTATCTCTCGAAGGTATTGGTGCTGTTTTACAATATGAAGATGAATATGTCACCATTCGCTCATTACTTGCTGGTGGCCCTGCTGCCAAGAGTAATTTGCTGAAAGTTGGAGATAAAATCATAGGTGTTGGTCAGGTAGGCAAGCCTATAGTAGATGTTGTAGGGTGGCGTCTGGAAGATGTTGTCGCTCGGATCAAAGGGCCAAAAGGCAGTAAAGTCCGTCTTGAAATCATTCCAAGTACGAAAGGGGCAAAAAATCATATTGTGACCCTAACTCGTGAAAACATCCGTCTTGAAGACAATGCGGTCAAAATGTCGGTAAAAACGGTCGGCAAGGAAAAAGTGGGTGTTCTTGACATACCGAGTTTCTATGTTGGTCTGACTAATGATGTAAAAGTACAATTACAGAAGCTCACTAAACAAAAAATTTCCGCGATTGTCATCGATTTGCGCAGTAATGGTGGTGGGGCGTTAACAGAGGCTGTATCGCTATCCGGCCTATTTATCTCTACTGGTTCGGTTGTTCAGATCCGGGATAATACTGGTCGAGTTAAAGAAGAATCAGATACGGATGAAGCCGTATATTATAAAGGCCCATTAGTTGTTTTAGTTGATAATAGAAGTGCATCAGCGTCTGAAATTTTTGCTGCTGCAATGCAAGATTATGGTCGTGGATTAATTATCGGTGAACCTACTTTTGGTAAAGGTACAGTTCAGCAATATCGGTTTCTGAATCGAATATATGATCAGATGCTAAGGCCTGATTGGCCAGAGATTGGTTCTGTACAATACACTATTCAGAAGTTTTATCGGGTGAATGGCGGCAGCACTCAGCTCAAAGGTGTAACGCCTGATATCATCATGCCGACAGGGGAAGATACTTCTGAAATAGGTGAGAGCCAAGAAGACAATGCGTTACCATGGGACAGTATTCAACCTGCGCATTATACTTCCTCAAAGGTGATTTCAACATTAGTTCCATTACTGACTAAATTGCATAATCAACGTACGGTTAATGATCCTGAATTTAAATATATCAAACAAGATATTGCTTACTATAAAGTTATCAAAGATCGTAAAGGCGTTTACTCTTTGAATTATGCTCAAAGAGAGAAAGAAAATAAGGAATACGATACAATTAAGTTGAATCGTATGAATGAGCGTTTTAAACGTGAAGGAAAAAAACAGCTCAAGTCTCTTGATGATTTACCAAAAGACTATAAAGGGCCAGACCCTTATTTAGATGAATCGGTAAAAATTGCGCTGGATCTTGCGCATCAGCCTGCTGAAGCGGCTATAACGAAATAGTTTTTAAACTTCGTTATTAATAGAGGGCCAGCTTGATAGCTGGCCTTTTTTTGTGTGCGTTGGGCAAGGCGCTGTCTGTTATCTGTGGTGGTTAACAGACGACTTGGAGGTGTAAGTCCTCTACACACCCGGCAAGGAGAAGTGTTAGCTGAACGGCAAGGGTGTTCATCGTGAGGTGAAATCTGAAGGAAGCCGAAAGCAAAATGCGGGCCTGACGAACGGAAAGCAGGCGAACACCTGCTCAGCGATATCAACGCGTTCCTGAACGACAGGTTAAAGCTGAAGGTGAATGAGAAGAAAAGTGCGGTTGCCCGTCCCTGGGAACGTAAATTCCTGGGATACAGTGTGACCCGGGATAAACAAAGCCGACTGAAAATCGCGATGTACTGGAAGAGCTGGACAGTTGGATCAACCGCAAACTGCGTTGCCTGTTGTGGCGGCAGTGGAAGCGTCCTTATACCCGAGCCAAAATGCTAATGCGGGCAGGGTTAAAGGAAAAACGAGCATGGAATCAGCATGTAACCAACGGGGCACATGGTGGAACTCGGGAGCCACCCATATGAATCAGGCGATAAAGACCGCACGGTTCAGAAGGTTTGGCTTAATATCACTGTTGGAACAGCAACGGCAGTTCCCGCGTTAACATGAGCCGCCGTATACGGAACCGTACGTATGGTGGCGTGAGAGGACGGCGGGAGTGATCCCGCCTCCTACTCAATTATATTGTAAAGTTATGTTGATTTCATCGCTTAACATCTTAAAAAACTTGAATAATATGGGCTAAATCCCCATCTTATGACTTAATTCTTAATTGAACTGTTTGATAATTAAAGGAAGCAAATTTATATGATGAGAATAGCCTTGTTTCTTCTCACTAACCTTGCTGTCATGGTAGTGTTTGGAATAATACTTTCACTTACCGGAGTTCAGCGGAGTAGTGTTACTGGCCTTATGATTATGGCTGGTTTGTTTGGTTTTGGTGGTGCATTTATTTCTTTATTAATGTCAAAATGGATGGCCCTGCGTTCTGTTGGTGGTCAGGTTATCGAGAAACCTTCCAATGAAACTGAAGTTTGGTTGATGGAAATAGTACGTCGTCAGGCTGATCAGGTTGGAATTACGATGCCACAAGTGGCTATCTATGATGCCCTTGATATTAATGCATTTGCCACAGGAGCACGCCGTAATGCTTCTCTGGTTGCTGTTAGTACAGGGCTACTGAATAATATGAGTCGTGATGAAGCGGAAGCTGTTATTGCTCATGAGATTAGTCATATTGCTAATGGTGATATGGTAACGATGACCTTATTGCAGGGCATTGTGAATACATTTGTTATCTTCATTTCACGCATTATTGCGCAGGCTGCGGCAAGCTTCCTTTCCAGTAATGATGATGAAAGCGAAAGCAGCAATGGTAATCCAATTGTTTATATGGTGCTCTCTATGGTACTGGAAATCGTATTTGGTATTTTGGCAAGTATTATTACCATGTGGTTCTCTCGTCACCGTGAATTCCATGCGGATGCTGGCTCAGCGAAACTAGTTGGTCGTGAAAAGATGATCGCAGCATTGCAGCGTCTCAAAACCAGTTATGAGCCTCAGGAAGAAGGGCGCATGATGGCATTCTGTATTAATGGTAAGTCTAAGAGTTTCAGTGAATTGTTCTTATCTCATCCACCATTGGATAAGCGCATTGAAGCTCTGCGTAGTGGTGAATATATAAAGTAATGCCATAGTCTTCTTATTAAAAGAAGATTGAACTACTGTCGGTTATTTTATTCGCGGGTGGGAAAAAGCCGGAACTCATTATGAGTTCCGGCTTTTTTTATGGCTTTAGCCAGTTTAAGTAGCGTCAGCTTCTTAAACATAAAACCACCCGCTATGCGGGTGGAGACCAAGGGTTATACCAAGAAAAACACCTTTCCGTTACGATATAGATGTTCAAGCTAATA
>NZ_CAWQTY010000163.1:0-47653 GCF_963897815.1 Xenorhabdus sp. Sc-CR9 | reverse complement strand
TAACAGCCGTTGCCGGCACAAAAGGCAGCGAGGCTAAAGAAATTCGGTGGTGCGGTAGTTCAGTTGGTTAGAATACCGGCCTGTCACGCCGGGGGTCGCGGGTTCGAGTCCCGTCCGCACCGCCACCTTATTTCAAGAAAACCCCCTGAGAGAAATCTCGGGGGGTTTTTCTTTTTTCACGAAGCAACAAAAGCCAACAGATTGAAAGAAGCTCGAATCACTGATTATATCATTCGTGTTTGATAAACTTCATTGGCCTATTCATTTTTTCTTTTGAAAAAAATATATCATTCCCTTATTATCAATAATAATAATTTCTCTTCTGGTTCTGGTTTATGAGATAATTTTACAAGAAACCTTGAAGATTTTGTAGTGAACAGGTAATTGTGGAATTTTCCATAAAAATTAGAGTAATAAACTATAGTTATGAATATTTATTATTATTTAATAATTTTTAGTAATTATTTTTTCTTATAAATTCAATCTATTGTTAAAGGTTGAATAATTATAGAAGAATTTTTTAAATTTAGTCAAAATAACTATATTAAAAACTTAATAAATCAATCGAAAACTGGTGATTCTTTTGATTCAGATGAGTTTTATTTATGCAGTGGAATTGCTTTCTATATTTTGAAAAATCAACGTCACTATTCACTTAATAAAATATATCATTTGGCTAAAACTTATTTTGAAACAATTAATAAAGCAGATTAGCTAATGTTTTTGAAGTAGGGGAGAAATTTAAGGAAAATATTCTTAAGTGGTAAGAGATGACTAAAAATAAAATCTTAACTGGTTATGAAGCTCATAATGCTTTTCATCTTAAGCAGGTCTTTTCTGTCGTGCTTATGAGGGGATACTCGGAGATAGTATAGTTCCTGTACCTGAGCCAGGAAAGTTATTCTGTGAGACTCAGGATACTTACTTTTAACACCCAAAAGACCAACGGAATAACCATATCGGATTTATTTTTTTGAGCAATACACAATTATTTGTGTTCGAACCAAATTCAGGAGGATGTTTAACTAGCTTACCTAAATTTCCCATAAAATATATTAGTGTTTATCTTTTTAATTTCATATTAGTATTCTTTTTATATTTGTTTTTAAAAGTAATTTATTAACTAATACGTTGTTATATTAGGAAGTTAATTTTTTTTGAGTTTTATAGGTTGAAATAGATTATTAAGATGTCATATTAACGGAGGAGATGACATTAAAGTAGGTTGGGGGTTAGCTTGATTAGAAATAGTTACAGTTATGTAAGAAAAATTCGTGCCAAAAAAGGCTATACACAAAAAAATTACACCATGCGATATATAGCTGGGAAGCCTGTGGAGCATGTCTTTCCTACCTCTAAACATTTATTGGAAGAGGCTACATTGCCATGTGGAGAGCCGCTTCTTGCCAGCAATAATGAGATTTCTATTGCTATTTGGAATATCTATAAACAGCAACGTCCATCATGGCAAAGTGTTTTGGCTTCTTTAACTGAGAGGAGCAACCTTATCTTACTGCAAGAGGCTCAGACAACTCCTGAACTATTAAAATTTGTCATAGCCAGTGGTTTGGTTGCTGATCAGGTACCTGCATTTGCCATACCTCAGCACCCATCAGGCGTAATGACATTAGCGTCATCCGCACCGATTTACTGTTGCCCACTTCGTGAAAAAGAGCCGATACTCAGGTTATCTAAATCATCATTAATCACTATTTATTCATTACCAGATAAACGCCAGTTAATGGTAATCAACGTGCATGCCATTAACTTTAGCCTCGGTGTTGATGTTTATAGGCGACAATTGAATAATATCGGTATCCATATAAGCTTACATCATGGCCCTGTGATTTTTGCTGGGGATTTTAATGCGTGGAGCCGACAGAGATTAAAAATCTTGGAACATTTTGCACATCGTATGCAACTAAAAGAAGTGTATTTTAATGACGATCATAGAACGATTGTCTTTGGTAAACCGTTGGATTTTGTTTTTTATCGGGAATTAAAAGTGTCGCGGGCTACGGTTGTAATGACGGGGGCTTCTGATCATAACCCGCTGATGGTGAATTTTTCTTTGTGATACTACCTCATAGACAAAGAGATTCATTGATCTTGCGGTAAAAAATAAAAAAAGCGCCAGTGAATTCCGACGCTTTTCGAAACATGAGTCATTTACTAATTAGAGCTGCGATCTATTGATAGTTTTCTCTTCACACTACAGAAATAAGCTAGGGCTAGAACGAATACCCAACCTAGACCGACATATAACGCATCTCTTGTTTGTTCAAAATAACCCAGCAATACAATAACACTGATCATAAAGAAGATCGTCATTATAGGAGCTATTGGCCACATCGGTACAGGAAACTTCAATTTCTTGGTTTCTTCAGCACCTATTTGGCGGCGCATAGCAACGTGGGAAACTAAGATCATCAACCATACCCAGACAGTTGCAAATGTAGCGACAGATGCAATAAGGATGAATATTTCCTTAGGGATCAAATAATTTAAAACCACGCCAAACAGCAAAACTATAATCATGACGAGGACAGTCATCCACGGCACACCATTATGGGTTAGTTTTTTAAATGACTCAGGTGCCTGCCTTTCCTGAGCCATGCCATACATCATTCTACCAGCACCAAAAATATCACTGTTAATAGCGGAAATAGCCGCTGTAATCACCACGACATTCAGGATATTCGCGGCGAAGTTAATTCCCAGGTTGGAGAAAATCTGTACGAATGGGCTTCCATCCTGACCAATTTGATTCCATGGATAGATACACATCAGGATACACAGCGTCATGACATAGAAAATCAAGATACGAAATGGGACAGCATTGATTGCCTGAGGGATCGTTTTTTCTGGATTTTTAGCTTCACTGGCAGTAATACCAATAACTTCTATACCACCAAAAGCAAACATAACAATAGCGAGCGAAGCTATTACTCCACTGATGCCATTTGGCATGAAACCGCCATGTTCCCATAAATTGGACAGGCCAGTAGTATGTTCAGTGGATTGTCCGAAACCATAAAACATAATGGCAAGCCCGCCGATAATCATGGCAATGATGGCAGTAACTTTAATGATAGAAAGCCAGAACTCCATTTCGCCGAAAATTTTTACGTGGCATAAATTCAGGGCACCAATAAGGCATACAATACCCAGAACCCAAATCCATTGATCAACATGAGGGAACCAAAGTTTCATATACATGCCGAATGCAGTAATATCAGCTAAGCAAACAAACAGCATTTCAAGAACATAGATCCAACCAGTCAAGAAACCAGCTAAAGGCCCCAGATAATGACTGGCATATTGTGAAAAAGAACCGGAAACGGGATGGTGAACAGCCATTTCGCCAAGTGCTCTCATCACAATAAATACGGCAGCACCGCCGATTAAATAGGCTAGCAATACAGCGGGACCAGCTTGCTGAATTGCTGCTGCTGAGCCATAAAACAGCCCCGTGCCTATCGCAGAGCCTAAAGCCATAAAGCGGATATGCCGCACGCTTAGGCCCTGTTTAAGCTGATTTTCATTATTTTGCATTCGTTATTCCCATCTATCCTTTCATGCCAGAGAGTATTTCAGGCATACGAAGCTCTGTCTGGCGTCAGATGCCAGTAAAAGCAACCTCCTACCTTACCATAAAGAAGGATGTTCGCGGGATAGATATCTGTAATAATAACGGGTAGTTTAGTAAAACCAGAGTTTTTTTATGATTTACCCAATAAATGAGATCTTTCAAACTTTACAGGGAGAAGGCGTGTTTACCGGTGTTCCTTCGGTTTTCATTCGCTTACAGGGATGTCCGGTAGGGTGTAGTTGGTGCGATACCAAACATACGTGGGAAAAAGAAGCTGATAAACAGCAGCCGATGCAAAACATTTTACTGAAAACGCAAGACAGTGATCTGTGGGGAGTGGCTACAGCAAGACAGCTAATTAACATTTTCACTCGTCAAGGCTACAGTGCGCGCCATATTGTCATTACCGGGGGAGAACCGTGTTTATATGATTTGCGTCCTTTAACCGAAACATTAGAAAGTGAAGGCTATCAATGTCAAATAGAAACAAGTGGTACACATACCATCCAGTGTTCTGACAAAACATGGGTAACCGTTTCACCAAAAGTGAAAATGCGTGGTGGATGTCAGGTCTTGCCTGAAGCCATGAAGCGAGCAGATGAAATCAAACATCCTGTTGGACGGGAACGCGATATCGAAGCCTTGGATGAATTACTAACGATGCTTGATGGAAATCCTGTTCCGATTATTGCTTTGCAACCCATCAGCCAGAAAGAAGAAGCGACCCGCCTGTGCATAGAAACTTGTATTGCCCGTAATTGGCGCTTTTCTATGCAGACCCATAAATATTTAAATATCGCTTAAAACTCATTCAGCACCAAGTTTTGGTGCTGAATTCTTACTCACCACGATAAATGCAACCCGCACTACATGTTTCTTTGACCATCACAGCACTGAGTTGGGATAATGTTGGTTTTAACTGCCACCATATCCACTTGGCCAAGACTTCGCTGGTTGGATTTTCAAGTCCAGGAATTTCATTGAGATAGTGGTGATCGAGCCGTTCCCAAATAGGTTTAAATGCAGCTTTTACATCGGCGAAATCCATGATCCAGCCAGTAAAAGGGTCGACTTCCCCAGTGATTTCCAGGCGTACCATAAATGAATGTCCGTGCAGACGCCCACACTTATGTCCTTCAGGAACATGTGGCAGGTGGTGAGCTGCTTCAAATTGAAAATCTTTAAAGATAGTTGTACTCATGATGCTTTTCCCTGAATTCAAAAGGCCGGCTATTCTACATGAACTTTGTCAGCTTAACGCGATTTTTCTGGAGGAATAAGACACAACACTTAACGACTTTATCGATATATTAAATCTGTAAATAAAGTTAGGCGTTTTGGTTATGAGATATTGCAATCCTTTCTTTAAATACTCACCCTGATCTGGGATAACCTGATAAACACTCCATGTTTATGATTACTACACTTTTTAATGAATTTTTACAGCATGGAAACTGGCTATAGCATAGGGTACTGGACAATGACCGCAAAACCACCTTCAACTCCATTTTTACCTGTTTCTTCAGAAGAATTATCACGTCTGCAAACCGCAATCAGTGATTTTTCTCCACACCAATTAGCTTGGTTATCTGGTTATTTTTGGGGAATGGTAAACCACCAGCCGCAAACTGAGATAAATACATCTGCCGTTCCTGTGCAGGAAACAGTGACTTTGCTTTCTGCATCACAAACAGGTAATGCCCGTCGTTTAGCTGAACAACTTAGAGATTCGCTAAAGGCTGCGAATCTCAGTATAAATTTGGTGAATGCAGGTGATTATAAGTTTAAGCAAATTTCCCAAGAACGGGTATTGATTATTATTGCTTCAACACAAGGTGAAGGTGAACCAGCCGAAGAAGCGGTAGCACTCTATAAATATCTCTATTCTAAAAAAGCTCCATCAATGAAAGAGACTGTTTATGCTGTATTTGGTCTGGGAGATACTTCGTATGAAAATTTCTGTCAGGCAGGAAAAGATTTTGACAACAAACTGAATGAACTGGGTGCGCAACGCTTACTGGATCGTGTTGATGCTGATGTGGAATATCAAGAGCAAGCTGAGCAATGGTGCCAGAAAATCACGGATATTTTGAAACAACGCTTATCAGTACACGTGAAATCTCCTGTTTCTGGTCAACCCGTTGTTTCAACTGAGCAATTGAACTCAGTGAATGAAAGCGCATTGAAGGAGACATATACCAAAGAAAAACCTCTGATAGCATCACTGCTGACTAACCAAAAAATCACAGGATGCGGATCTGACAAAGATGTGCGTCATATTGAAATTGATCTGGGAGATTCTGGTCTGAGTTATCAGGCGGGGGATGCCCTTGGTGTTTGGTATGAAAACGATCCTATCTTGGTGAATGAATTAATTGCATTACTTTGGTTAGACGGTTCAGAACAGGTCAATGTACATAACCAGTTATTCACATTGCGTGAAGCACTGATCGGTCGTGTAGAACTGACTCAAAATACAGGAGTGATTGTTGAGAAATACGCAGCATTAGCAAAAGATGAAAAATTACTGGGATTAGTGGCTGACAAACAGGCATTACAGCAATATGCCCAGCAAAAGCCCATCGTGGATATGGTCAGGGAATTTGCTTCACACCCAGAAGCACAGCAATTTATTGATTTGTTGCGTCCACTGACACCACGCCTCTATTCCATCTCTTCTTCACAAGCTGAAGTCGAAAACGAAGTCCATATTACTGTGGGGGTTGTTCGCTATGATATTGAAGGGCGGGTTCGTACTGGCGGTGCATCAGGTTATCTGGCTGATCGGTTGCAGGAAGACGACAATATCAGAATTTTTATCGAGCAGAATAACAATTTTCGCTTACCCCCCGATCCTAATACACCTGTAATCATGATTGGTCCGGGGACGGGAATTGCTCCTTTCCGTGCATTCCTGCAACAGCGTGACAGTCAGGGCGCTGAAGGTAAGAACTGGCTGTTTTTTGGTAATCCACATTTTGTTGAAGATTTTCTTTATCAGGTTGAATTCCAGCGCTACGTGAAAGATGGCTTGCTGACTCGCATTGATCTGGCATGGTCACGAGATCAGCAACATAAAGTGTATGTACAAGACAAACTGCATGAACAGGGCGCAGAAATTTGGCGCTGGCTCAAAGATGGCGCACATCTGTATGTTTGTGGTGATGCGAATCGTATGGCAAAAGACGTAGAGCAAACACTCTTGGACATTATTTCACAACAAGGTGGTATAGATGCTGAGCAGGCTGATGAATTCTTGAGTGAGTTGCGCCTTGAGCGCCGCTATCAGAGGGATGTTTACTAATATGAGCAATGTGAATAATGAAAACAATGAAAAGATAGCTCCTTTGATCGTTGAAGGTAAACTCGCAGACAGTGAACGCATGAAATTAGAGAGTAATTATCTGCGGGGAACTATCAGTGAAGATTTGAAAAATGGGCTGACAGGCGGGTTTGAGGGGGATAATTTTCTCCTCATCCGCTTTCACGGTATGTATCAGCAAGATGATCGTGACATCAGGGCTGAGCGTGCAGAACAAAAACTTGAACCACGCCATGCAATGATGCTGCGGTGCCGCTTGCCGGGAGGCATTATTACCCCGAGCCAGTGGCTGGGCATTGATCGATTTGCGACAGAAAATACGTTATACGGAAGCATTCGATTGACCAACCGACAGACGTTTCAGTTTCATGGTATTTTGAAGGACAATCTGAAACCTGCACATCAATTATTGGCACAGATAGGGCTGGATTCATTGGCAACTGCCAATGATGTCAACCGTAACGTATTGTGCACATCCAATCCGGTGCAATCTGTCTTACACCAACAGGCTTATGAATGGGCGAAAAAGATATCAGAACATCTGTTACCGCGCACCAGCGCATATGCTGAAATCTGGCTGGATAAAGAAAAAATCGTAACAACTGACGAAGAGCCTATTCTTGGCGCAACCTATTTGCCACGTAAATTCAAGACATCGGTAGTTATTCCGCCGCAAAATGATGTGGATTTGCATGCTAATGATATGAACTTTGTCGCCATCGCGGAAAATGACCAATTAATTGGTTTTAACGTGCTGGTGGGCGGGGGGTTAGCCATGACTCATGGTGACAAAAAAACCTTTCCGCGGTTGGCGAGTGAATTTGGCTTCATTGCATTGGAACACACACTGGCAATTGCGGAGGCAATAGTCACAACTCAACGTGATTGGGGTAATCGAACTGACCGCAAAAACGCCAAAACCAAATATACCCTTGAGCGCGTAGGCGTTGAAACTTTCAGACAAGAAGTTGAAAAGCGTGCTGGCGTGAAATTTGAAATAGTCCGACCGTATGAATTCACTGGTCGGGGTGATCAAATTGGTTGGTTAAAAGGTATTGATGATCAATGGCATTTAACCCTGTTTATTGAGAATGGCCGTTTATTGGATTATCCCGGTAATCCGTTGAAAACGGGGATCGCAGAAATTGCGAAAATCCATCAAGGAGATTTTCGACTAACCGCCAACCAAAACCTGATTGTAGCGGGGATACCGGAAAGCGAAAAAACTCGGATTGAAGAAATAGCCCGCGCTCATGGCCTGATTGATGATAGCGTGACAAGATTACGGCATCATTCTATGGCTTGCGTCTCGTTTCCTACTTGCCCATTGGCAATGGCTGAAGCAGAACGTTTCTTGCCGGCTTTTATCGACCATGTTGATGCGTTAATGGAAAAACATGGTGTTGGTGACGAAGAGATCATATTACGTGTGACAGGTTGTCCGAATGGATGTGGCAGAGCGATGCTGGCAGAAGTTGGTCTGGTGGGTAAAGCCCTTGACCGCTACAACTTGCATTTGGGTGGAAACCGAATTGGCAGCAGAATCCCTCGTATGTACAAGGAAAATATCACATCATTAGAGATCATGGAGATACTGGATGAATTAATTGGTCGCTGGGCACAAGAACGTAGTGTCGATGAATGTTTTGGTGATTTCCTGATCCGCACTGATGTTATCAAGCCGGTACTGAATTCAGCGGTCGATTTTTACGATTGGCAGGAGGCCGTATGAGTCGTTTAAATCTATCAGAGCTGATACTGTTGACAAAGGAGCAGCAAACCTCATTGCTGGCTGAAACTAATCAACAACTGGAATTTCTGAATGCCCGTGAGCGTGTTCGTTGGGCATTGGAGCATATAGCCGGCGAATTTGTACTTTCTTCCAGCTTTGGTATTCAGGCGGCAGTTTGCTTGCATCTCGTGACACAGGAATATCCTGATATTCCTGTGATCCTCACTGATACAGGGTATTTATTCCCTGAAACCTATCAATTTATCGATAAACTAACCGAAAAGCTTAAATTGAACTTAAAGATTTTTCGTGCAGAACATTCCCCTATCTGGCAAGAAGCACGTTATGGCAAATTATGGGAGCAAGGAATAGAAGGTATTGAACGTTATAACCAGATCAACAAAGTCGAACCGATGAACCGTGCATTGAACACGCTGCAAGCACAAAGTTGGTTCTCTGGTTTGCGTCGTCAGCAATCAGAAAGCCGCGCTAATTTGCCAGTATTGGCAATCCAGCGAGGGGTTTTCAAAATTCTGCCAATTATTGATTGGGATAACCAGCGAGTGCATCAATACCTGACACAACATGGCCTTGAATACCATCCACTATGGGAGCAGGGTTACCTTTCTGTAGGAGATACTCATACAACCCAAAAATGGGAATTGGGCATGAGCGAAGAACAAACCCGGTTTTTCGGTTTAAAACGTGAATGTGGCTTGCACGAAAGCTAAAAAAATAAATTAATATTACGCTTTGTAATGAATTTTATTGGGCAGCGGCTTTATAAAAAAGCGCTGTCTTTTCTAAATATTATCGTGAATATCTTACTTAATTGACTTTATGACGAGTTAGAAAATTTACCTTATGCGATTCAGGAACAAATAATTCCTTTTTGACATTTCATAACCTGATCGCAGCCCCATATATTTATTATCTAGCAATCATAATAATTAAGAGCTTATGTATGATATTAGCTCTAATACTGGATGATCTCATTGTGGACTATTTACCCTTATTTGTTGAGCTTAAATCCCGATCTGTACTGCTGGTGGGGGGAGGAGAAATCGCTTCCCGCAAGGCGGGCTTATTGTTGAATACAGGGGCAGCATTAACGATTGTTGCCCCTGAATTACATGTTGAACTACAGCAACGTTATCAAAAGGGGGAATTTGAGTGGCGGGAAGGAACATTTAAAACAGAATATCTTGATGGGGTGTTTTTAGTGATTGCAGCCACTGATGATCACGAACTCAACCAGCATATTTTTGCGGAAGCCAACAGCCGCGCTATTTTAGTCAATGTTGTTGATAATCAACCTCTTTGTTCAGCAATCTTTCCATCAATCATCGATCGCTCTCCGGTAATTGTAGCAATTTCATCGGCAGGAAAATCCCCGGTATTGACAAAATTACTGCGAGAAAAACTGGAAACCTTACTGCCATTTCATCTTGGCACAATGGCAAAAATTGCAGGAAACTGGCGTGCACGGGTGAAACAGCGGCTTGCTTCCATCCGTCAGCGGCGTCACTTTTGGGAAAAGGCCTTTAATGGACGCTTTTCCACACTAATAGCCAATGGACAATTACAACAAGCAGAAGAGCAACTCGAACAGCAATTGGTGCAAACTCAGATTCAGACACAAGGAGAACTGGCTTTGGTCGGCGCAGGGCCGGGAGACCCGGGGTTACTGACGTTAAAAGGTCTGCAAGTCATCCAGCAAGCTGACGTTGTACTTTATGACCATCTGGTGAGTGCAGAAATTCTGGAGTTAGTGCGCCGCGATGCAGACAAAATCTGTGTTGGCAAAAGAGCAGGAAACCATTCCGTTCCACAAGAAGAAACTAACGCCCTGATCATCAAATTAGCGAATCAGGGGAAAAAAGTGGTTCGCCTGAAAGGTGGTGATCCGTTTATTTTTGGTCGAGGAGGAGAAGAGCTACTTGTTGCAGCAGAGGCAGAGATACCTTTTCATGTTGTTCCCGGAATTACTGCGGCGGTAGGTGCTTCGGCTTATGCCGGCATTCCATTGACCCACAGGGAGTATTCACAAAGCGTCACTTTTATTACAGGACATTGCCGTGAAAATGGCAATGAACTGGATTGGCCTGCACTCGCGCGGGGCAACCAAACTCTGGCAATTTACATGGGCATCATGAAATCTGCTTTGATCAGCCAGAAATTGATTTTACATGGTCGAGATCCCAATACTCCCGTTGCCGTGATTGGTTGTGGTACCCGCCCTGAACAGCAAGTGTTGACCGGAACGTTATCTGAACTGGAACGGTTGGCGCAGAAAGCACCATCGCCTGCTTTGCTTGTGGTAGGAGAGGTGGTTCAACTCCACCACCAGATAGCATGGTTTAGGCAGCAGTCCGTTGATCAAATTCAACTGATTGATCAAGAAAACGCTGGAGTTCAAGTAAGTCGCCCAGCTGTTATTGATTTCGCATAAGGAACAGTCAATGGACGAAAAAAGATTGACACATCTACAGCAACTTGAAGCTGAAAGCATTCATATCATTCGGGAAGTGGCGGCTGAATTTGCTCATCCTGTGATGCTATATTCGATTGGAAAAGATTCCTCAGTGATGTTGCATCTCGCGCGCAAGGCATTCTATCCGGGAAAATTGCCTTTTCCTTTATTGCACGTGGATACCGGCTGGAAATTTCGGGATATGTATGACTTCCGCGATCGCACTGCGGAAAAATATGGTTTTGAATTACTGGTTTACCGTAATCCGCAAGGAGAATCGCTGGGGATTAACCCTTTTATTCATGGCAGTGCAAAACATACTGACATTATGAAAACAGAAGGGCTGAAACAGGCACTGGATAAATATGGATTTGATGCCGCATTCGGTGGAGCACGGCGAGATGAAGAAAAATCGCGGGCTAAAGAACGTATTTATTCATTCCGTGACCGTTCCCACCGCTGGGATCCCAAAAACCAGCGTCCGGAGCTTTGGCGTAACTATAACGGTCAGATCAACAAAGGGGAAAGCATTCGCGTATTCCCGCTATCCAACTGGACTGAGCTGGATATCTGGCAATATATCTATCTGGAACAGATAGATATCGTTCCCCTTTATTTCGCCAAACCTCGTCCGGTTGTACAGCGCGAAGGAACGTTAATTATGGTTGATGATGATCGCATAGATTTAAAATCTGGAGAAGTCATCAGCCAGCGTAAAGTACGTTTCAGAACACTTGGCTGTTGGCCGCTGACAGGCGCTGTGGAATCGGAAGCAGAAACATTGCCAGAAATCATAGAGGAAATGTTGATATCGACAACCAGTGAGCGACAGGGGCGATTGATTGACAGTGATCAGTCCGGATCGATGGAGCTGAAAAAGCGTCAGGGTTATTTTTAAGGAGTTCAAATATGCCAGCAGTTGCACACAACGAAATCATCGCCAGCCAGATTAAACAGCAAGGTGGTGTTGAAGCTTACCTGCATGCACAGCAGGATAAAGGATTGCTGCGCTTTTTAACCTGCGGCAGCGTTGATGATGGGAAAAGCACATTGATTGGCCGTTTGCTGCATGACACCCGCCAAATTTATGAAGATCAGCTTGCGACGCTACAAAGTGACAGCAAGCGGATCGGAACTCAGGGCGAAAAACTGGATTTGGCATTATTGGTTGATGGGTTAGCCGCTGAGCGGGAACAAGGCATCACCATTGACGTGGCATATCGTTATTTCTCTACGGAAACACGTAAATTCATCATTGCGGATACACCGGGGCATGAACAATATACCCGTAATATGGCGACAGGTGCTTCAACCAGTGATCTCTCTATTTTGCTGATTGATGCGCGAAAAGGTGTTCAAGAACAAACTCGCCGCCACAGTTTTATCAGCACCTTGCTGGGTATCCGTCATCTGGTTGTGGCGGTGAATAAAATGGATTTGCTGGGCTATCGACAAGAGATATTTGAGCAGATTAAACAGGATTACCTGAATTTTGCCGCTCAATTACCCGCCAACCTAAGTATTTATTTCGTTCCAATTTCGGCATTGGAAGGAGATAACATTGTTACTCGCAGCGAAAAAATGGCATGGCATACCGGGGAAACTTTACTGAATATCCTTGAGAGAGTGGATGTACAGACAAAATTGGCAGAACAACCCCTGCGTTTTCCTGTGCAATATGTTAACCGTCCGGATCTCGATTTTCGTGGATACAGCGGTACTTTATCATCAGGAGTTTTACGCCAAGGCCAAAAAATCAAAGTTATGCCATCAGGTTCAGTTTCTACGGTGGAAAGAATAGTCACTTTTAGTGGTGATCTGCCATTTGCTGTACCTGGGGAAGCGATCACTGTTGTATTAAAAGATGAAATTGATATCAGTCGTGGAGATCTGTTGATTGCCTTTGAAGATCAAATGAAGACCAGCCGCCATGCTTTGGTTGATGTTGTATGGATGTCAGAGCAGCCATTGATTCAGGGGCAAAGTTTGGATATCAAAGTCGCAGGCAGAAAGAGCCGAGGAAAAGTCGATAATGTCCAATATCAGGTAGATATTAACAACCTGACGCAGAAGGTTGCAGTTGAATTGCCGCTGAACGCGATTGGGCTGGTGGAATTCTCATTTGATGAACCACTATTGCTCGACAGCTATGCACAAAATGAGGATATCGGCGGCATTATACTTATTGACCGCTTGACTAACGTCACTGTCGGAGCCGGATTAGTACGTGAAGTTCAAACCGATGTTTACGAAGAATCCAGGGAATACAGTGAATTTGAACTGGAGTTCAACCGATTAGTCCGCCGCCATTTTCCACATTGGGGCGCTCGTGACTTACTGGGGGGAAAATAAGTGTCTCAGGATAAAACCCCCGTTTCATCTGTTGCTTCGGATATCGTTTCCCCTGATATTGTCTGGCATTCACATGCCTTGGATAGGAAACAACGGGAAACTGCGAATGGGCATCCAGCATTTGTAATTTGGTTCACCGGGCTATCCGGTTCTGGGAAATCCACCCTTGCGGGAGCACTGGAACAGACCTTGTTTTTGCAGGGGATCAAAACTTACCTGCTGGATGGTGACAACGTACGTCATGGCCTGTGTAGTGATTTGGGGTTTTCCGAAGCGGATAGACGGGAGAATATCCGACGTGTCGGAGAAGTCTCTAAATTGATGGTTGATGCTGGATTGGTTGTATTGACAGCATTTATTTCCCCCAATAGAGCAGAAAGGCAAAAAGTACGTGAACTCATGCAAGCGGGGCAATTTATTGAAGTGTATGTCGATACACCATTAGAAGTGTGCGAAGGCCGTGATCCCAAAGGGCTATATAAAAAAGCACGAGCAGGAGAACTGCGTAATTTCACGGGCATTGATGCTGTTTATGAACCACCTGAACAGCCTGATATTTATTTGGATGGTTCACAGCCAGTGGAATCATTGATCGGAAAATTGCTTTTTATACTGAAAAGCGATGGTATTTTGCCTGCTTAATTCTCTCCCCTGAACAAATCATCATGAAACACATTATTATTGAGAGTGGAATAATGTGTTTCTATACACTTCGTCTTTCAAGCTGCCTCTTTGTTGGCTGCGCTCGCTCACCCCGGTCACATAGTTATCTATGCTCCCGGGGATTTGCTCTCTTGCCGTCGTGATGCAACTTGAAATCCATTGTGTATATACCCAATGAATTTCGAGTTTCAGCAACACAGTTATTAATTGGAAGACAAAGGGTACGCAGACATTTAATTCCCTCGGTTTCCATTACATCTTATTACCATGTCTTTCGAGCATGTTTTATAAGCAGTTTTGGAGAGTGAGTGGCGTCATGCTTTCAGTTGTGGGATGATTAGCGGGTTTTCAGGGGGGGGAGATGGGCAAACTAACGCTACTATTGCTGCTTATACTTGGTTGGTTACAGTATTCGCTGTGGTTCGGCAAAAATGGCATTCACGATTATGTGCGGGTTAAGTCTGAGGTCGATAAGCAAGAGGTCGATAACCTTAAGCTTAAGGCCCGCAATGATCAGCTATTTGCTGAAATCAAAGATCTTAAAGGGGGGCAAGAAGCGATTGAAGAGCGTGCCCGTAATGAATTAGGCATGATTAAGCCGGGAGAATCCTTTTACCGTATGGTGCCGGATACCTCGAAACAAAGTGCACAATAGTCTTTGAATCAGAAAAATAAATTAATTGAAATGAATAATTCAACGTATCATTCTCCTACTGATAGCTCTCTTGCTGATAGTTCTCTTGCCGACAATGCTTTTTCTGAAATAGTTGCATTGATCCCGGCTGCGGGCATTGGTAGCCGGATGAAATCAGATTGCCCAAAACAGTATCTCAAGGTTGCCGGCAAAACTATCCTTGAACATACTTTGGCTGCATTGCTTGAACATCCCCGTATTCAGAGCATCATTGTTGCTCTGAATCCTGCTGATACACAATTCGAACAACTGAGTATCGCTTCAGATCCACGCATTACCACAGTGAAGGGCGGAGAGGAACGGGCAGATTCCGTATTGTCTGGGTTGGATTACTTATCTGGTTTGCCGACAGACAGACAGATCTGGGTTTTAGTACACGATGCAGCCCGTCCCTGCCTTCATGGAAGTGACCTTGATAACTTGCTACGGTTGATTGATCAAAGCGAAGAGTTTCCTGATGTGTGCGGTGGCCTTCTGGCATCACCGGTGAGGGATACCATGAAACGTATAATGCCGCCATCAGAAGAAGAATTACCCACAAATGACCATTCCGCCATTGACCATACCGTTGACCGCAATGGGCTTTGGCATGCCCTGACCCCACAGCTATTCCCTTTGCAGCTATTACGTGATTGCCTGATCAAATCACTTGCAGAAAATGCCTGTATCACTGATGAATCTTCGGCACTGGAGTATTGCGGTTATCATCCTGTATTAATTAATGGACGAGCAGACAATATTAAAGTCACTCAACCTGAAGATTTGGCATTGGCTGAGTTTTACCTATCCCGAAAATTTAAGGAATCTATCGTATGAGAATTGGACACGGTTTTGATGTGCATAAATTTGGCGGAGAAGGACCGTTGATTATTGGGGGTGTTCGTATTCCTTATGAGCAAGGACTCATTGCCCATTCAGACGGTGACGTTGCTTTACATGCTGCCACTGACGCTCTGTTGGGAGCGGCTGCACTGGGTGATATTGGTAAATTGTTTCCTGATACCGACCCTGCCTTTAAAGGGGCAGATAGCCGTGAATTGCTGAAAGAAGCCTACCGCCGTATCCGTGCAAAAGGTTACCGGATTGGGAATCTGGATATCACTATTATTGCACAGGCCCCGAAAATGCTGCCTCATATTCCCCAGATGCGAGTCAATCTGGCAGAAGATCTTGAATGCCATATGGATGATATTAACGTTAAAGCAACAACCACAGAAAAACTGGGATTTATTGGTCGTAAAGAAGGTATTGCCTGTGAAGCAGTGGCTTTGCTGGTAAAGGAATAAGCATGACATTAAGTGAATTACAGTGGCTTTATGGCCAACCGGAAGCGACTGGCGTTGTCAAAGCCTTACCAGAAGATTTTATTGTTCGTGAAGATCTGGGATTTTCTCCTGATGGAGAAGGTGAACACTTGATGGTACATATCCGCAAGACGGGATGTAACACCCAGTTTGTAGCTGATCACCTTGCCCGCTTTGCAAAAATCCCGGCTCGGTCTGTGAGTTATGCAGGATTAAAAGATCGCAATGCGGTTACAGAACAGTGGTTCTGTCTGCACTTACCGGGAAAACAAGATCCGGATTTAACTGCATTCCAGCTTGAAGGTTGTGAAGTACTGGCTACTTCCCGCCAGAAACGAAAATTACGGATTGGCGCATTGAAAGGTAATGATTTTACTCTGGTGTTAAGAGCAATTTCAGATCGGCAATCTGTGGAAAAACGTTTGCAGCAAATATCACAGGGTGGTGTTCCAAATTATTTTGGCGAGCAGCGTTTTGGACGTGATGGACAAAATCTCGTACAGGCTCAGCGCTGGGCTGCTAATGAAATTCAGGTCAAAGAACGTAATCGGCGTAGTTTTTACCTCTCTGCCTGCCGCAGCGCTATGTTTAATGCCATTACCAGTACACGTATCGAATTGGATGAACACCGACAGGTAAAAAATGGTGACGCTTTGCAACTAACCGGACGTGGTAGCTGGTTTGTGGCTGATGAGCCTGAATTGGCGGTATTACAGCAGCGGGTCATGGATGGAGAATTACAAATAACTGCACCTTTACCGGGTGACAAAGCGTTGGGGACACAGGATCAGGCTCTGAGTTTTGAACAGCAGTGTTTACTGGACTATGAGTCATTTTGGGCGCTGGTTAAACGTGAACGTGTAGAGAGCACCCGCAGGGCAATTCTGGTAAAACCGCAAAACCTGAATTGGGAATGGTTGGATGAACACACCGTTACTCTCTATTTCTCACTGCCATCCGGTAGCTTTGCAACCAGCGTTGTCAGAGAATTGATCAATCAGGATCAAAATAACGTTGTGGATATTGCGGAGTAATACCTTGTGGTGCATAGCCACAGTGGAACTGAAAGCAAAGCGTTCTACAAAACTGGTAGCATCATGCTAAGATCAGACGATTTTTCAACAGCTTTAATATTGCCTGAACGCAGATATGCTAAATAATTTAGACAATATATAAGGTAAGTAACAGTATCAATTTATGTTTCATTTAATAAAATCAACGAGATAATTCAATGCTGCGGATATTGCTGAGTAACGATGATGGTGTCACCGCTCCGGGAATTCAAACTTTAGCGGCAACATTACGTAAACACTATCATGTTCAGGTGGTTGCACCTGATCGTAACCGTAGCGGTGCGTCTAATTCTTTAACGCTGGATCGTTCCTTGCGTATTAATACACTGAATAATGGTGATATTTCTGTCCAGGAAGGTACACCGACTGATTGTGTCTATTTGGGTGTAAATAAATTAGTTCGTCCCCGCCCTGATATCGTTGTTTCAGGGATCAACTGTGGCCCTAATCTTGGTGATGACGTGATTTATTCCGGCACAGTTGCGGCTGCGATGGAAGGTCGTCATTTAGGGTTACCCGCACTCGCGGTATCTCTAAATGGTGACAGACATTATGAAACCGCAGCAGAGGTGACAGTAAAGTTATTGACTTTGCTGCAACAATTCCCATTGAGAGCGGGTAATATTTTGAATATCAATGTGCCTGATATTCCGTTTGAACAAATCAAAGGCTTTCGGGTAACGCGATGCGGCAGCCGCTGTGCTGCGGAAGAAGTCCATACTTTACAAGATCCCAAAGGTAATATGCTCTATTGGATAGGTCCTCCGGGTGAAAAAAATGATGCGGGGCCTGAAACAGATTTTGCTGCGGTAGAAGAAGGATTTGTATCTATAACTCCTTTGCAGGTGGATTTGACGGCTTACAAAGCATATGAACTGATAAACGATTGGTTGGCAAAGGTCGGGGATATTGAGTAATGCTGAGCCGGGCAGTGAAAAATTTGCTGGTTCAATTACGCCAGCAAGGTATACATGACGAGCACTTGCTGGAAATCATGGCCAGCGTTCCTCGGGAATGTTTTGTTGATGAAGCTCTTGCACACAAAGCCTATGAAAATACAGCTTTGCCCATTGGACATGGGCAAACTATATCTCAGCCTTATATTGTTGCCCGCATGACAGAATTGCTGAATTTAACGCCTGAATCCAATGTGCTGGAAATTGGGACAGGATCTGGCTATCAGACAGCGATACTTGCTCATCTGGCTAAACATGTTTTTTCCGTGGAGCGTATCAAGGGATTGCAATGGCAGGCAAAGCGGAGGTTGAAGCAACTCGACCTACACAATATCTCAACTCGTCACAGCGATGGTTGGAATGGATGGCCGTCAAAAGGCCCATTCGATGCCATAATTGTTACAGCAGCACCACCAGAAATTCCACAAGCTTTGCTTTATCAGCTTGCTGATGGTGGTGTCATGGTTTTACCTGTTGGCGAGAGTTCTCAGTCATTGAAAGTGGTGCATCGTTATGGAAATGATTTTCATAGCGAAGTTGTCGAATCTGTCCGTTTTGTACCTCTAATTCAAGGCGAGCTAGCATAATCAGCTGATTTATTTGAGGCGTAATTTTAAAATTGGCTGTCATTTTGTTTTAAGCTGAGCAAAATATCTCGCTTTAAATCTTTTGTAATTCTAAATTTCTTTATAAATCATCATTATTAGTACTTATATTTGCCTTTGTGGGGGAATAAGGTATGAATTTAGGAAACCCAATGAAAAAAATAAAGTGGATAATCATCAATATATTTATAGGGAGTATATTGGTTGGTTGTAGCAATACACCAAATCGTCCGGCTCCAATAGTGAATATTGATAATAGGGAAAAAAACGGAGGAATATCCTCCAGATCGTCATCAATTTCGACTCCTATGCCGTCTTCTCCTGCAATCATTTCAAAAAATAGTACGCCAGAGAATCGTGCTGTAGAAAACCGTCAGCCAGTGAATCCTGCTGCTAATGTGAGTTCACATCAAGGAAGAATTACCTATAGCCGTAACTACGAAAACATCCCGAAAGGCAGCTATAGCGGCAATACCTATACAGTCAAACATGGCGATACACTATTTTACATAGCTTGGATTACGGGTCATGATTATCGTGACTTATCTCTCAAAAACAATATTTCAGAGCCTTATAGTTTAAATGTTGGTCAAGTCCTGAGAATGGATAATATAAACTCCAAGAATGGTGTATTAATAGCATCAAATAGTACCCAATCTAAAATTAAGCAGGTTGATTTTCAAAAAATTAATGCGTATCCTGCAAACGTTGATAGACCTAGCACAAGAAAAATGTTGCCAAGAGCAACTATTTCTGATAGTGACAGTGCCGCATCAAAAGCACCTACAGCAACTAATACGGGTATAAATGGTGCTGACAATCTTGGCACTATTAGTAGTAGTAGCTGGAGATGGCCTGCGGAAGGAAAAATTCTTGAAGGCTTCTCTGATTCTCAGGGAGGAAATAAAGGCATTGATATTACGGGGAGTCGTGGCCAGCCCGTATTCTCAACTGCCAGTGGGAAAGTAGTTTATGCTGGGAATGCGTTACGCGGATATGGAAATTTAATAATTATAAAACATAACGATGACTACCTGAGCGCCTATGCTCACAACGACACTATGTTGGTACGTGAGCAGCAGGATGTCCAAGCGGGGCAAAAAATTGCCACCATGGGTAGTACCGGAACAAGTTCCGTGAGATTACATTTTGAAATTCGCTACAAGGGAAAATCCGTAAACCCGCTGCGTTATCTTTCGCAGCGATAAACCGGGGCAGGATCTGAAATTCCTGCCCGCATTATCATGGGTAGGAGCAGCTGATGAGCCAAAGTACGCTTAAAGTTAATAAGTTGTATGATGATGCGGATTTAGACGAAAGTGGCATGGAAGCCGATGACTTTGATGAAGCGTTGCTGAAAGATGGGGATGATGTAACCAGTCTTGATGAAGATTTGGATTTGTTGCAAGGTGTAAACCAAAGAGTTCTTGATGCAACACAACTTTATCTCGGAGAGATAGGTTTTTCCCCTCTGCTGACAGCAGAGGAAGAGGTTCTTTTCTCTAGAAGAGCACTGCGTGGAGATATTGCGGCGCGCCAGCGTATGATTGAAAGTAATTTACGTTTGGTCGTCAAAATATCCCGTCGATATAGTAATCGTGGATTAGCTCTGCTAGATCTGATTGAAGAAGGGAACCTTGGGCTTATTCGTGCGGTAGAAAAATTTGATCCTGAAAGGGGATTTCGTTTTTCCACTTATGCGACATGGTGGATACGTCAAACTATTGAACGTGCCATCATGAATCAAACCCGCACAATTCGTCTTCCTATTCACATAGTCAAAGAATTAAATGTCTATTTACGTACTGCAAGAGAACTGGCACACAAATTGGATCATGAACCCAGTGTTGAAGAAATTGCGGAAAAACTGGATAGACCAGTTGAAGATGTAAGTCGTATGATGCGGCTTAACGAACGCATTACTTCTGTCGATACACCAATTAGTGGCGATTCAGATAAAGCATTATTAGATATTTTATCTGATGAAAACGACTCAGGACCTGAAACAACCATTCAAGATGATGATATGAAAAGGAGCATCGTGAAATGGTTGTTTGAACTGAACGCAAAACAGCGTGAAGTTTTGGCACGTCGTTTCGGTTTACTTGGATACGAAGCAGAAACATTAGAAGATGTTGGGCGAGAAATAGGATTAACAAGGGAGAGAGTTCGTCAAATTCAAGTTGAAGGGTTGCGTCGCCTTAGAGATATATTGCATACCCAAGGCCTGAATTTAGAATCATTATTCCGTACTTAATTATTTATACCCGGTTCGAAAAAACACGGTATATTTAGGTGGTAATCTGAAGGTGGGCTAATTAGGCCCACCTTTTATTTATTTACCCACTGATCGGGCGTCTCACACTGTAGAAACTGATAAATGGGCGCTAACAGGCTGCTATCAAACTTTAGCGTTACCCCATATTGCTATGTCTTCCATAGCTGCGCCTTCCATGACTACACCATATCCTTGAGACGATAAATCCACTCCAGTGCCTGACGTGGGGTCAGCGTATCTGGATTCAGGTTTTCCAACGCTTCAACTGCCGGAGATGTATCTTCTGCCAGCAAGGTTAATTGTGGTGTATCGACATGGCTTGCCGTTGCATGATTGGAGAGTGATTCCAGCTCTTTTAGTTTCTGCCGTGCGCGCTTAATCACATCACGGGGGACACCTGCCAAAGAAGCTACCGCCAGTCCATAACTTTTGCTGGCTGCACCTTCTTGTACACTGTGCATGAAAGCAATTGTGTCACCATGCTCAACGGCATCCAGATGAATATTGACGACGCCTTCCAGTTTTTCCGGCAACGTCGTCAGTTCAAAATAGTGGGTTGCAAACAGAGTCATTGCCTTGATGCGGTTAGACAGACTTTCGGCACAAGCCCAAGCAAGCGATAAGCCATCATAAGTCGAAGTACCGCGCCCGATCTCATCCATCAAAACCAGACTGTATTCGGTAGCGTTGTGCAGAATATTGGCGGTTTCAGTCATTTCCACCATAAACGTAGAGCGGCCTGATGCCAGATCATCGGAAGCGCCCACACGGGTGAAGATGCGATCTACCGGGCCAATAACCGCTTTCTCAGCTGGTACAAAACTCCCGATATATGTCAGCAACGTAATTAAAGCTGCCTGACGCATATAAGTACTTTTCCCCCCCATATTCGGCCCCGTGATGATAAGCAAGCGACGTTGTGACGCGAGCATCAATGGGTTAGAAATAAAGGGTTCACTCAACACTTGCTCAACAACGGGGTGACGACCGCCAGTGATTTGAATACCGACTTTATCCGTCAGGGTTGGGCAGGTGTAATTCAGGGTTTCTGCGCGTTCGGCAAGGTTTGACAGCACATCCAGTTCTGCCAGCGCTTCAGCACTGGTTTGTAATTCGGCCAGATGCGGCAGTAACAAATCAAACAGTTCTTCATACAGGGCTTTCTCAATAGCAAGCGCTTTGCCTTTGGAGGTCAGAACCTTATCTTCATATTCCTTTAACTCAGGAATAATATAGCGCTCTGCATTTTTCAGTGTTTGACGGCGGACATAATGAATTGGCACTAAATGGCTTTGTCCGCGGCTGACTTGGATATAGTAACCATGTATGGCATTGAAGCCGACTTTCAAAGTATCAATGCCAAGTTTTTCACGCTCGCGGATCTCCAGTCGATCCAGATAATCGGTGGCACCATCTGCCAGTGCCCGCCACTCATCCAGCTCAGCATTATAGCCAGTAGCAATCACGCCACCGTCACGCACCAGAACAGGCGGTGTTTCGACAACTGCATTTTCCAATAGCACCTGTAACTCATCAAAATTCCCCACACGTTGCTGTAGCGCCTGAATATAAGGGGACTCAGAGGACTCCATGATTTGGTGAATATCTGACAATTGCTGGAAAGAGTGGCGCATTCTGGCCAGATCACGGGGACGAGCCGAACGGAGTGCAAGACGGGCGAGTACACGCTCTAAGTCACCGACTTGACGCAAAAACGGCTGCAATTCATAACCAATATCTTGTAATGCAGAAATGGCTTGCTGGCGATTTTCCAGTATATCTTTATTACGAATTGGCGTATGCAACCAACGTTTTAGCATACGGCTGCCCATCGGGGTCACACACTGATCGAGTACAGATGCCAGAGTATTTTCGATACCGCCTGATAGATTTTGCGTCAATTCCAGATTACGACGGGTTGCGGCATCCATAATCACTGTTTCCTGCGGACGCTCCATCGTAATACTGCGGATATGGGGCAGGCTGGTGCGCTGGGTGTCTTTTACATATTGCAGTAAACAGCCAGCTGCACGCAGGGCGAGCGCCGCTTTTTCCACGCCAAAGCCAATCAGGTCACGAGTACCAAACTGTAAATTCAGTTGCTGTCTTGCCGTATCCAGTTCAAATTCCCACATTGGGCGTCGACGCAGTCCATGACAGCGTTCAATCAGCGTTATATGACCAAACGTTTCGGGATAGAGCAGTTCTGCGGGATGGGTACGTTGCAATTCTGCGGCAATAGTATCTTGGTCAGCCATTTCGGAAATCTGGAAGCGACCAGAAGTAATATCCAGAGTCGCATAACCGAAACCTTGATTATCATGCCAGATAGCAGCCAGAAGATTATCCTGTCGCTCTTGTAGCAAGGCTTCATCAGTTACTGTGCCGGGTGTCACAATACGAACAACTTTACGTTCAACAGGGCCTTTACTGCTGGCAGGATCTCCGATCTGTTCACAGATCGCTGCCGATTCACCCAGCTGTACCAACTTTGCCAAATAGTTTTCAATCGCATGATAAGGAACACCCGCCATAGGAATGGGCTGACCTGCCGATTGCCCACGTTTGGTTAGGGAAATATCCAATAACTTCGCGGCCTTTTTGGCATCGTCATAGAATAACTCATAAAAATCCCCCATCCGATAAAGCAGCAGGATATCCGGGTGCTGTGCTTTCAGGCGCAGATACTGCTGCATCATGGGGGTATGGCTATCTAAATCCTTTGCTGGTGATTCTTTCATATTGATTTGATTCAATTTTACTATTCCTGTTGACTCAGTTGGGCCATTGATGCTCAGTCAACCCATCTAAATGATAAAACCTAAATATAATCAGCTAAGGATGGCACACTAATAAATCTCATCCTAGGCGAAAACACTATCTTATCACTGATAATCTGTGTGATTCATCTGTGGATTAGATTAAGACGATGTGGTCGGTAGGTTATCAGGATTACTCGCAGGAATGTATCAGATTTTTTGACTATTCAGCAGGATTGCGAAGCGACTCAATAGCACTCAGAGAGATTGTTGATACTCAAAAGCAGAGTTCTGCTGCGATGTCTGTAGAAATGTCGGTAGAAAATTTTCAGCTACTCAATACCACTTCACAAAAGATTATATTTATTATTTCTGCGTATCTTACGGTTACTATAGCTGCATAAAGATGGCTGGACAGTAACGACCAAAGATCGCCGGCTATCGGCTCAGTTTGAACATACAATCTTGGTCACTCGTGACGGTTTTAAGGTGCTGACCCTACGGGATGGCGAGCGTGCAT
Source organism: Xenorhabdus sp. Sc-CR9 (assembly GCF_963897815.1). Classification (NCBI taxonomy): domain Bacteria; kingdom Pseudomonadati; phylum Pseudomonadota; class Gammaproteobacteria; order Enterobacterales; family Morganellaceae; genus Xenorhabdus; species Xenorhabdus sp. Sc-CR9. The sequence continues at coordinate 23,330 of NZ_CAWQTY010000163.1, read as the reverse complement.
TTTTTGAAATCTAGTGAGTAGGGACTCCTTTATCTTTTAAGTTGCTGCCTTGTTGGTTACACTCTTCCCCCGGTTAAATAGTCAGATGGTTGGGGGAAGTGTTTCTTTTTCCTCGCGCTGCAACTTGAAAGACGACAAGTATATATAAAATTACAGGGTTACTATGTCTTTATTGTATAAAAATAAGAACTCTTATTGCTTTATAGCTCTTTTCTTCCTGATTTTTTTAATGCATAAATGCTTAGGTTATCAATTAAAGTTGATATATGTTTTCAGTGCCTTCGCATTCTTTTTATTTATGTCTGTTGTCAGTAAAAGAGCCTATATCTTCCTGATAGCTTTTTTTTCCATTGTAGGAATGATTTATACTCCAATTGGTCTCAATTACGGTTACCCGGATATCAACGCAGTAGGATCATTAATCTATACTAATCAGAATGAAACTTTGGAATATATTAGTGGGCTTTCGGCTTCAACTTACTTGACCACTATCACTATTTTTATCCTGATGATATTTGCCTTCAAATTAAATATCACATTATCGGGGAAAGGGAAAAAATGGTTATTCGCACTGTTCTTCATTCCGGCTTTCTGGTCACCAGTTAAAGGGTATATTAAATCGGGCTTTGAAAATGACTCGGAGCTTTTGAACACCAGTTTACCTGAAGTTCGTTTTTTCAGTGATGCTTATCATAGCTACACAAGAGTCATGTCAGAAAATAGCCGATTTGCCAAGATTATTAAGAATAAAGATGACTGGCAACCTGTTATTAAGGAAGAAAAATACGATACATACATTATGGTGATTGGGGAAAGTGTCCGAAAAGATTTCCTGAATGCCTATGGTTTTCCTGATAAAAACACGCCATGGTTAAATAATGCGAATGCAACAATATTAACCCATTATATTTCTGCCGCACCATCGACACAGTTGTCACTGACGAATTCTTTAGCAATCAGTACAATAAATGAAACTCAATTGAATAACAGTATCATTTCACTGGCGAGAAAAGCGGGATTTGAAACTTACTGGCTTTCTAACCAAGGTATGAAAGGTGGGTTTGATTCTCCCGTAGCGATGATTGGGCAGCAGGCTAATCATTATACTTTTTTAAAGGAAGGCAGTTCAGATGATCGTAGCTATATGCCGGATGAAAATCTGTTGCCTGCCATTCGTAACGCATTGACGAAAGATAAACAGAGGAAGTTGATTGTCATTCACTTAATGGGATCGCATCCACAACCTTGTGCCAGAACCGATGAGCAGTACACGACCTATTTCCATTCGAAAAATATTTCATGTTATATCCAGAGTATCTACAATACGGATAGCCTGCTGGCTCAAATTGAAAATATTGCCAAACAGAACCAATTACAGTGGACGATGCTCTATTTTGCGGATCATGGATTGTCATTTGTGCAAAAGAACACGAATGACGAGAATCTGACGCATAGTGATGATAATCAGCAAAACTATCAAGTTCCATTTATCATTACCGGTTACGATTATTCTGCTAAAAATACGATAGATGCACATCGCAGCGGTTTGTATCTTTTATCTATGTTATCCACATGGCTGGGGATAAAAGAACCTCGTTTGGTATCCGAATGTAATTGGTTTTCTAACCAAGAATGCCAGAACCAGCATACAATAATTTCATTTGATGGCGAATATAAAGGCTTTAATCAATTAAAAGACGACACTATTGACCCCGTTTTATAAGCAGTGAGTGATCTCACAAAATCTGATTCGTTTTTCCTCAGCAAGAACCACTGATAGAAGGATTCTGACCGCTTAATAGGGTATTCAACCGCTGGCTCAGATCCTTCCTACTATCGCAGGGAGAGTTTTATATCATAGTGCAGTGTGGCGAGGAGTATATGCCCTTCATGGGGATGGCTTCCTTCCGGCTATCAGATAGTCGGTTTATGGAAAAGGAAGTAAAAATTAAATGATGACTTGCTGTTCGTCTTACCTTGGAAAGGAAGTATTATGAACAATAATAAATTGTTAAAACATATCCCCTGGATGATATTGGGGATAATTGGTGCATTTTGTCTTGGCGTTGTTGCGCTTCGCCGGGGAGAGCACGTTAGTGCCTTATGGATTATTGTTGCTTCTGTAGCGGTTTATTTGGTTGCTTATCGGTATTACAGCCTTTATATCGCAACCAAAGTGATGAAGCTGGATGCCACACGGGCAACGCCTGCCGTCGTTAATAATGATGGGTTGAACTACGTTCCTACCAATAAAAATGTCTTGTTTGGTCATCACTTTGCAGCCATTGCAGGTGCGGGGCCGTTGGTGGGACCTGTATTGGCGGCACAGGTGGGATATCTGCCGGGAACCTTGTGGCTATTGGCCGGAGTGGTGCTTGCCGGTGCGGTACAGGACTTTATGGTGCTGTTTATCTCTTCCCGCCGCAATGGTGCATCATTGGGTGAGATCATCAAAGAAGAAATGGGGCGTGTACCGGGTACAATAGCCTTGTTTGGTTGCTTCTTAATTATGATCATCATTCTGGCAGTGCTGGCCTTGATTGTCGTGAAAGCATTGGCGGAAAGCCCATGGGGCGTATTTACCGTTTGCTCAACGGTACCGATCGCGCTTTTCATGGGGATCTACATGCGATATATCCGTCCGGGACGTGTAGGTGAAGTCTCCGTGATTGGCATTATCATGCTGGTTGCTGCTATTTGGTTTGGTGGTGTTGTTGCGGCTGACCCTTATTGGGGACCAGCGCTGACTTTCAAAGATACTACCATTACTTATGCGTTGATTGGTTATGCATTTATCTCCGCATTGCTGCCAGTATGGTTAATTCTGGCACCGCGTGACTATCTGGCGACGTTCCTGAAAATTGGGGTGATTGTTGGCCTTGCGATCGGGATTGTTATCCTGAACCCTGAGCTGAAAATGCCTGCCGTAACACAATACATTGATGGTACAGGGCCAGTCTGGAAAGGCACACTGTTCCCATTCCTATTCATTACCATTGCCTGCGGTGCGGTATCTGGTTTCCATGCTCTGATTTCTTCGGGAACGACGCCTAAATTGCTGGCAAACGAAAATGATGCACGTTTCATTGGTTATGGTGCGATGTTGATGGAATCATTTGTTGCGATCATGGCATTGATTGCTGCATCTATCATCGAGCCGGGTCTGTACTTTGCGATGAATACACCTCCGGCAGCGTTGGGTATTACCATGCCTGATTTGCATAATTTGGGCACGGCAGAAGCTCCGATGATCATGGAATCTTTGAAAGAAGTCACAACCCATGCGGCAGCGACTGTAAGTTCTTGGGGTTTTGTGATTTCACCTGAGCAAATTCTGCAAACGGCAAAAGACATTGGTGAACCCTCTGTTCTGAACCGTGCAGGAGGCGCACCAACTTTGGCGGTGGGTATCGCACACGTCTTCCACCAGATTATCCCGACAGCGGATATGGGATTCTGGTATCACTTTGGTATTCTGTTTGAAGCACTGTTTATTCTGACGGCTCTGGATGCAGGTACACGTTCTGGTCGTTTCATGTTGCAGGATCTTTTGGGTAACTTTGTACCATTCCTGAAAAAAACTGATTCCCTGATTGCCGGTATTATCGGTACTGCAGGTTGTGTGGGGCTTTGGGGATATTTGCTGTATCAAGGTGTCGTTGATCCATTGGGCGGCGTTAAGAGTCTGTGGCCTCTGTTTGGTATCTCTAACCAGATGTTGGCAGCCGTTGCGCTAGTGTTGGGAACTGTTGTACTGATCAAGATGAAACGCACCAAATACATTTGGGTAACGGTGATCCCTGCGGTCTGGCTGCTGATTTGTACAACATGGGCATTGGGGCTGAAATTATTCAGTGATGATCCACGACTCGAAGGTTTCTTATTCCTGGCGAAAGAGTATAAGCAACGGATTGCAGAAGGTGGTGCAGAATTGACTGCTCAGCAAATTAGTAACATGAACCATATTGTTGTGAACAACTATACTAATGCGGGCTTAAGTATCGTGTTCTTTGTGGTAGTGTATAGCATCATTATTTATGGTATCAAAACTGCGATAAAAGCGAGTAAAAACCCAGAGCGCACTGATAACGAAACTTCTTATATTCCAGTTCCGGAAGGTGGGGTAAAAGTTTCTTCTACGCACTGATTTGATACTTAAGTTGATTCAGACCAAGTGAATCAGTAATAGTTATACCTAATGAGTTTAGGGTTGCAGCCAACAAAGCTACAGTTTGAAAGACGAAGGGTATGTACCCCACATAATCAGCTTTGTATTATGTGGGGTATTTTTTTGGAGAGCGATTATGTTTGGTAATCTTGGCCGGGCTGGCAAATATTTGGGGCAGGCAGCCCGCATGTTGGTGGGCGTCCCTGATTACGACACTTATGTACAGCATATGAAGGAAAATCATCCTGATAAACCTTATATGACCTATGAGGAATTTTTCCGTGAACGTCAGAATGCCCGCTATGGCGGTGATGGGAAGGGGGGTATGCGCTGTTGTTAATAAACACGGATAGTGCCATGAACAGAAAGAAAAACGAATAGCCAGTGGAAAACGACAATGCAACCAATATCAGTTACAATCCTGACCGGTTTTTTGGGTTCAGGCAAAACGACGCTCCTGCGTCATATTCTCAATGCCAATCATGGTTATAAAATCGCCGTCATTGAAAATGAATTTGGTGAAGTTCCTATCGATAATGAGTTGATTGGCAATCGAGCAACCCAGATCAAAACATTAAGCAATGGGTGCATTTGTTGTAGCCGTTCAAGTGAATTGGAAGATGCCCTGCTGGATTTACTGGATAGCATGGATAAAGGGCAAATCTACTTTGACCGTCTGATTATTGAATGTACCGGTATGGCTGATCCCGGCCCGATTACCCAAACTTTTTTTTCCCATGAAGTATTGTGCCAGCGTTTTTTATTGGATGGAGTTATCACATTGGTGGATGCAGTCCATGCAGAACAACAATTAGATCGTTTCTCCATTACGCAAGCTCAGGTGGGATACGCCGATAGGGTTATTCTGACGAAAACAGATATTGCTCCAACCCATGATGCCTTAATTGAACGTTTGCAGAGAATCAACGCCAGAGCACCTATTCATAAAGTCATTCAAGGTGATGCAGATCTAAATATATTGTTCGATATTGAAGGCTTCATACTGAATGATAAGCTGACTGTTTCGACACCGGTATACCGATTTGTACCTGAACAACAAAACATTATTCGGTCAATTATTGTTAATTTGCCTAACCCAGTTGAGTTATCCGACATTTCGGACTTGATGGAAGAGTTGTTACTGAGCTTCGCGGACAATTTACTGCGTTACAAAGGCATACTTGCCATCAAAGGTGAGTCTCGCCGATTACTTTTTCAAGGGGTACAACGCCTGTATAGTGCTGATTGGGACAGGGAATGGTGTACTGAAGAAGTCCGTGAGAGTATATTGGTTTTTATTGGCATGGAGCTGCCTGAACAGAAAATTCGTGAAAAATTTGCGGAGTTGTTTGTAGAATAATGATGTGTGGAGCAATTGATTATCAAATTATAACTACTCATTTTTTATTCATTATTGAGCAGTGAAATAGCCTGTATAAATTCGCTGCTCGTGTTTAAATAGAAACTTATATTATATATTCTAGTTATTAGGTTTAATTTTATGTAAAAATTCAATGGTTATTTTAACAAATATAAAACAATAAAAATAAAACCTATTCATAAACTGAATTTATCATAAGTATAAAATACTGACTCACGTTAGGTCATGGTGAAATAGTCTATTGTATCCACCTGCAATCTCCACAGAGTAATAAGTGGAGATTGTTGCAATAACAAGTCATGTTAGTAAAAGAAGTAGAGAAAAATAAATATTTATTTAGATTGAGTCTCCCAAATTCTGGAAAAACGCTTCACATTACTGGCGGTGTAAATCACAGTATGTGAAATGTTGCGATGTCCAAGATAATCCTGAATCAAACGTGTATCCCGACCGAGATCAGCTAATGCATAGCCACAAGCATGTCTTAACATATGAGGATGTGGAGAGACACTGACTGAAGCCTTTTTTCCATAACGTTTTAGCAATCCATAAACTTGCTGCCGTGAAACTGGTCCGGATTTTTGCGAGAGGAATACCCAAGGAGAATCCGCTTCCCGCCATTTTTGGCGAATATTAAGCCATTTCTTTAATGCTTCAATTTCTTCTGGAATCAAAGGATGTGTGGTTGAAAGACCACCTTTTAATCGTCTGATATGAATAATCGCTGAGTTTAGATCAAGATCAGATAAACGCAGATTACACAGCTCACTTACCCTAAACCCATGAATAAAACACATTAATAGCATGCAGTAATCCCTTTCTGCGTGACGTCCTTGTTTTGTTTCTGCCAAAATTGCGTCTATTTCGTATCGGGTTAAAAATTTACGTTGCTTCATGAAATTATCATTCCTATGACATCAAATTAGATTAATTGTAAATAGCAAGGTATTTAAACCAACTGAATACAATAATCCATCAGTGTTTTTTGAATATGATTGGCAAAATACCAGATTAATTTAATTGGAATACTGCAAATAAAAAATTTGCTGCTTCTGTTTGTCTTATTTTAATGAAAATACTAATTAAGTTTGTATAAACGTGTGATATGTAATCCTTGGTGTACAGAATGGGACAATCATAAATATAATTCCACATAAAAAAACTTATCTATTGAACTTTACAACTAATTGTTCAGGTCGGTTTTGTTTTTAGTTTTTTATTCTTACAAAGTTCCTTTTAGGTGTATTGAGTGTGTATTTTTACTGCATTTAGCTAAAAAAGTAAATGATTTATCTAAGTTGTTTAGATAACACGCTATATTTGATTGAAAGATACTTTTCCCATATTGTTTTTAGTGTAATATTTTTGTTTTCAATCATTAACTGGGTTTTTATTCTAATCACCATGAGGTGAACACATAATCAAAGAAAGAGTCTTAGCTAATTTAAGAGAGATGCTGAAAAATGGATTATCGTAATGTGCTTAATTTAAGTTAAATTTGTATCGTTTTTTATTATTTACATTGTATATTATTGTGGTCAAAATTTGATAAGATAATTGTTTTTTATTCAATTAGCCAAGTTCAGTTCAATAGATTACTGTAATGATTAATTAAATATAATTTCATTATTATAATGATTATTTGCTGAATTAAGTGTCGCAGAATATGGCAGGGATAAGACCAAAAAATCCACAAATAGAAAATTTTTGGCCTCATCAGATTACTTCAGTAAAACTTACCTTATGCGCCGTAATTTCGATGATTTGTATATCAGTTTATTGCATGGATAAAATGACTCCACAACCGTGTGTTCTGTTTTTGAATAACATAAACAAAACTTAATAAAAAACTGATCTTAATTGGTTTTTTCAGGCACTTACCTTCTTATTATATGAACCTGTCCTATATCAGGAGAAGGCCAGAAAAGGAGAGATGCATAATAAGATCCCAGTAAAGATGATCAAGATGAGTGATACCCCTTTGTAGTGATTAAGGCTAGGGACTTTGTAGACCAAATAGGTAGGGATTAGGCAGCCAACGATGCCAAATATTGGGCTACAAATGGAAGTAAAGCTCAACACTGGCGCATTCAGGATAATGGCACACCATGCCAACAAGATGGCAAAAATCATGATGCCTTTTTGCACCCATTTTTCATTGATTTTTTCGATAGGTATCATGCGGCTAAGAATATTCATGGCAATGCCCTGACTCGCCTCACGGAAACCGAGATAAACACCAAAGAAAGCAGTCATCACAGCGAAGATATTAAGCATGACACTGACGCCAATGACCCAGCCACCAGGAAAGAATTGAGCGGCAATCGCCAGCGCAGAAATATTTTGTTCATAGGCTTTGAGAGCTTCATCATGTCCCATTGCCAGAGTAAAAGAGACTGCATAGAAAAACACGGTACAAAACAGCACACCAAAGGAGATATTCATCGCCCTCAGTGCCTTGTGGCGGGCAACTTCGCGATTTTGTTCACGATTGCGATAAGAAATCACCATCGGACTTAACGTTTGAATGAACAGAATGGAGGTAAGTGTAAAAGGTAATGTAATAATGGCTTGTTTGATCAATAGCCCGAGAGGGGGTAATGCCCCGATATTATACAAATGCCACATGCCTATCATGGATAACCCCAAGGATGCGACAACAAATAATTTTGTCATTACCATCAGGCTGGATATCTTGAACAGTAATTGTTCACCTCGAGAGGAAATAGCGACTAAAACACAGATTAACACCAACCCATAAAATGGATTTTTAGACATTAATTCATCGGTAACGCCAAATGTTTGCAGATAAGACGCACTATCATTAGTTATGGCGATGGAATAAACAAACATCCAGATCACCAGCATAATAAAATAGAGCACTCCCAATAAAATGCCCCAGTTTTTACCGAGATACCCACTGATAACACTGGGATAATCCTTGCATTCCGGTGACTCTGCGAGGGTGTTGATGAAAAGTCGCTGAAAAAGATACATGGCGGGGTAACCAATAACGGAAGAGAGCAGGAAAACCCACAATCCCATCAGCCCAACCTGAACAGGCAGGAAAACAATTCCAGCCCCGATAGCCATGCCAATACTCATGATGACCCAGCCCATATCGGTACGATCGAATAGTATCGCTTTTCTCCATTCGTCTTCTGTCAAATTGGCTCGTTTGGCAGCCAGAGATAAGTGGGGTGTGACATCATTGTTTTTTATTGCTGTTTTCATAATAGCTCTTGCTTACATCTTTGGTGTTGTAATAGGTATTGAACAGGTACAGGGAGAAATACAGCACGTAAACACTAAATAACCCCTTTTTTAATAATGAAATTATCGTGTGTTGATAGGAAATATTCTGAGGAGAAGAAATTTCCCTCACCATTCCATCTGATACGACTTTTGAGAGAACAACCTCTTCAATAACGAAAAAATCGCTATTTGTTGTTTTCAATGAGAAATCACAAAGGGAAACTGTGCAAAAAAGTTGTGTACTTTATCATGCATGCATCTGTTCAATACATCCCATCAGTATTAAATCCTTTTTATTTTTAATATTATGCTGTAATTCAGCATATTAATCTAGAATTTTTTATCAGTGAAATTGAGCAATACGTGATTATAATTGAGTATATTAATTAGAAATAAGAGCACATATTCAATCAATATGCCATTCTACTATTGTGGGTTTTGTTATCTTCTGAGATGTTTAACACATTGGAATAGGTATTCGTTTTAAAAAAATGGACTTAATAGTTTTCTCATTTACTCATACATATTCTTATGGAATATTTTTAATGTTTCACAATGATTATTTTGAAAATTAATTAAATGACTCTTTGTGGAATAAATGATAAGCCATAGGATTTTATTGTTCTACAAATAGCATTAGTTTTATTTTTTGTTATTTACTTATGAAGATTATTGGGGTTTATGTGATATTTCTATCAAGAGTATGGGGTTTGTCTGTCGTAACTATGATATCGATGATGTCTATATTTTTATCGTTAGGAGAGAAATGTCAATTTAATTTTTATACTATTTTTCAATAGGACGATGGGTATTTAAGTGACAAGCGATAAGTTTTGTATGTTAATTAGTCTGTTATTGACAATTAAAGTGGATTGTTCTTGGTGATCTTTTCATTGTTTTATTGAATAACGAAAATTGGAATTAACTCTCCAGATAATCCTTCAGCGAATATTCAAAACAGTGTTAAACGGATAATTCCTTTGCAAAGCAATGGGATTAATGCCAATGATATATTGGCACGGTGAATGGAAAGTATACATTTGTATTTAATTAAATAGACTTTCCCTATAACAATATTTATTATTCTGTGGTTTTATGCTATCGGTATACGCCTGTATACCCCTTGGCTTTCACATTGCTGCTTTGTTGATTATGCAGCAATGTGAAAGCCAAGGGGTAGATAAGAAATCGGACAGGCTTATTTGATCATTCATTCAGGAAGACATAATAATGAAAAGCAAACTCACATTAGCCTCACTTTGCCTGGCTTCTCTCATGTTGGCTGGGTGTGCGACAGAATCTTCGTCAACACTACAAGTACAAAAAGTTTCTTCTTATAAAACTACCTATACCGGAATTCGTAGCCCGATTGCGGTAGGTAAATTTGAAAACCGCTCAAGCTACCAGAACGGTATTTTTTCTGATGGTATTGATCGTTTAGGAAATCAGTCAAAAACGATCCTCGTAACCCACTTACAACAAACTAGCCGTTTTAATGTACTGGAACGTACCAATATGGCTGAATTGAAAGCGGAAGCGGGTTTACAAGGCAAAACTCAGAAATTAAAAGGGGCTAATTACATTATTACGGGTTCGGTAACCGAGTTTGGTCGTAAAGAAGTGGGCGACCATCAATTATGGGGCATTTTAGGACGCGGTAAATCCCAGGTTGCCTATGCAAAAGTGATGCTGAACGTAGTGAATGTAGAGACTTCTGAAGTTGTGTTCTCTTCCGCGGGAGCAGGAGAGTATAAACTGTCCAGCCGTGAAATCATTGGGTTTGGCGGTACTTCCAGCTACGATTCTACCCTGAACGGCAAGGTATTGGATTTAGCGATCCGCGAAGCAATCAATGATCTGGTGGCTGGCATCGAAAATGGTGCATGGAAGCCGGCTAACTAATTTTATATGGGGAAGCGAGTTACATGTCTTCGATGAAAAAGACGGGAATGTTGTTGGGAATACTATTGTTGGCAGGATGTGTCAAAGCACCTAAAACCCTGTATGTATGGGGTGATTATCAGCCAACTCTGTATCAATATTATCAGCAGGATAAAACAGGGCCACAAGAACAGCTTCAGGCATTGCAGAAAGTTATCGAACAAGCCAAGGCTAAAGATAAGCCTGTTCCACCTGGGTTACATGCTCAAATGGGGCTGCTTTATAGCAAAACGGGTAATATTGAGGATGCTTTCCAGCAGTTTGATATAGAGAAAAAACTGTTTCCAGAGTCAGCACCTTACATGGATTTTCTGTTGAGCAAGAATAAAGGAGCTAAATAATGAACCGTTTTTTGGGGGCAATCGGTGCCTTATTATTATTGGTACTGACTGGATGTGTCCAACATAAACCATATGATTATTCAGCACTGAGAGAAAGTAAACCTAAATCCATTTTGGTTCTGCCTGCCGTGAATAAATCGGTAGAGGTACAGGCTTCTGGCAGCTTAATCTCTCAGGTCACTTATCCATTGGCGGAATCAGGCTATTATGTTTATCCCGTTGCGGTAGTTGAAGAAACATTCCGTCAAAATGGGATGAATGAAGCGCAGGATATCCATAACCTCAGCTATAAGAAACTGCATGATATTTTTGGTGCAGACTCCGCTCTTTATCTGACTATTACTGACTACGGTACACAATACCTAATTATAAACAGCGATACTCGTGTCAGTGCGACAGCCCGTTTGGTCGATCTACATACAGGTAAAGCACTTTGGAGTGGTGTTGCGACGGCGTCTTCCACAGAGAACGATAACTATTCCAGCGGTGGTTTGGTTGGAATGCTGATATCGGCTGCTATCGCCCAGATTGCGAATACTGTCACGGACAAAGGTCATAATATCGCAGGCATTACCAGTAATCGCCTGTTAGGTGCAGGAGGGAATGGTCGTTTGCTGTATGGACCTCGTTCAGAGTTCTATGGTAAAGAACAGTTATAAATTTTTTATTATGGTGTTTAAATCAGACATCCAATCGCTTGGTTTGCCATTTTTTAGATTTCCAGCGCCAGGCGTTAACTAACCCTCGAATCCATTCATCGCAGAAAAATCCGATCCAGATCCCCAAAATTCCCATGCCCATCGTAATTCCGAGAAAATAACCGACAGGAATGGAGATACCCCACATAAAAATCATCGCGGTATAGAGTGGGAAACGGGCATCGCCAGAAGCACGCAAAGCATTGACCATCACAATATTGAAAGTACGTCCCGGCTCCAGAAAGACGGAAAGCAGGAACAGTGGCAGCAGCAGCTCAATAATCTTCCTGTCTTCCGTCATGATCTCAAGGAGAGGCTCCCTGAAAATCCAGAACGCCAGAACAACACCGACGGTAACAATAACACCTATCCGCAGGCTTTTTAGCCCTCTAATATAAGCATCCTCGAAGCGTTTTGCTCCGACAAGGTGACCGACCATAATTTCATTGCCGATACTGGTTGAAATACCAAACAGCATAATGAACAGCGATAACTGAAAATATAGCGTTTGCGCTGCCAGAGAAGTTTCTCCCATCAAACCAATAAATGCTTGTGCAGTCATATATTGCAGTATCCACACCAGGTTTTCACCAGCGGCAGGCAAACCGATATGCAGAATTTTGTTCAGCATATTTCTAGACCAGTGTATAAGCAATTTGAACTCTAGTTTGATTCTCAGGCCGTAGAACAGTAACCCGCAAAGTAAAATAACCGCAACAGTACGACCAAATACCGTAGACCATGCCACGCCTTCCAGCCCATATTGAGGTAATCCGAAGAATCCGTATAGAACAATCATATTGCCGACAATAGTGAGCAAGTTGGCAATTAACGTGACATACATGGCTGTTTTTGACTTGCCATAAACCCGTAAACAGGCCGCCAGAATAATCGAAATAGCTTCAGGTATCAGGCAAATACCGAGAATATGCAAATACGCGAATCCATCTTCCCTCAGATTTTCCGGCAGATTCATGATATGCAGGATCTTATAACCGAAAAAAACCGTGATCAGCGCACAACTGAAACCCAGCACAAAATTAAACGCAATGGAAATATGAATTGCCTGACTGGCTTTATCACGTTTTCCTGAGCCCAGATATTGTGCAATGACAACACTGCAACCCACGCTAATAAAGTTGAAAATAGTAATAAAGAGATCAAAAACATGATTACCTACACCCATTGCAGCGAGATAAGAAGAAGAAATATGGCTGACCATATATGTATTGATCAATAACGTTGCCATATGCAGAAAGATATCAATGAAAATTGGCCAGCTTAATGAAAAAAGCGAGCGATCAACAACATCAGACTGATGCATTGTGAAAACCTATTATTAGAAGTGATATTAATGGTCTTTTTGCGGTGTGACATACCCAGAAAGTGTAGATGATTCTACAGGTTTTAGTGATGAGTTGATAGGCAGAATAGATGATTTATCATTGTGAATTGCGAAAAATTTAGTTAGGAAGAAACTCCTGTGCTAATTGCCGCAGGAGTTTGGTATTGTGAAGAGATTATCTAAAGATAATCTAACGAATGGCTAATTATTGTTGTTTTATCATTTAACCAGTTTGTTAATTTCAGTGTTAATATTTTTGCTATTAATGGGAAGTTCTGATGTTTCCTGATATTACAGTTTAATTAAACTATCTATGCTTTTTTAGGTTAGTACAACCATGTTTGTCAATTGAATTTTCTTTAATTAAGATATTTGTCCTATTAAATTATTGTGATTATTTCCTTATATAAATTAATAACTTGATGGAAAAATTCGGGTGAATTAATATAGTGAGGACTTTTGATTAGTCTCCTGTTTTCAGTTTCAATAAAGTTAACTGCAAAAACATCAATAATCTCTTGGGTTTCTTCAGGATCCCAGAAGAGATTATCTTTGAAATCTAATGTTGAAAATCCTTTTTCAGAAATAAGGGAAGATATGTTTTTTACTTTAACCTACCCTTATTTTTCTCCTTCCAACATAAACATTCCGATTGGATGGATTTCCAGATAATAATCTTCGCCCACCCTTGGTTGCAATTGTGTGGCATTGACTTGCAACAATAGTGTTTGTCCGTTCCAATCAACCGTCACCTCATATTGTGATCCCATATACGCGACGTGATTGACTTTGCAACGTTGGCTTTCACATCCCTGCTGATTCAGGGTAATTGCTTCAGGGCGAACACCAACAGTAATTGATGTTTGTGTTGTTGTGAAATTAGCGGGACGTGGTAGACGATTTTGAAAAATATCTATGTAGTCAGAACCTTGTATCGCAGGGAAGATATTGGCATCTCCCATAAAATTGGCCATAAATTTTGATGCAGGTTGGCGGTAAAGCTCTTGTGGTGAGCCAATTTGTATGATCTTTCCCTTATTCATAACCAGCACGGTATCAGAAACTGCAAAAGCTTCAGTTTGGTCATGTGTAACATAGAGTGAGGTAATGTTGAATTGTTGCTGTAATTCACGGATTTTCTCACGCATACTGCGGCGCAGGTTAGCATCAAGATTGCTGAGAGGTTCATCGAATAACAGAACCTTGGGTTTCAGGATAAGTGCACGTGCCAAAGCAATACGCTGTTGTTGCCCTCCGGAGATCTGATCAACATAACGATGTTCAAACCCGCTCAAATCCACCAATTCCAAGGCTTCTTGGACTCGTTCGCGGATCTCTGCTTTTGGTCGCCCCAGCATTTTCAATCCGTAACCAATATTTTCTCCCAATGACATATGTGGAAAAAGGGCATATGACTGGAATACCATGCAAATATCCCTTTGTTGGATAGAACGGTCAGTAACATCTTCTCCATCGATGAAAATGTTACCTTCAGTCGGTTTCTCTAATCCTGCCACTAATCTGAGCACGGTCGTTTTACCACACCCTGATGGCCCTAATAAAGTGACCATACTCCCTCGAGAAATAGATAAATCTAGTGAATCAATGACGGTGTTATTACCGAAACGTTTGATCACATTTTTTAATTCGACAAAATGTTGCTGAGTCATATTATCACTCCGTGATTATTGGGTATTTTTGGCTTTTGAGCGAGAAACACGCGTTTCGCCAACTAAATAGTCAAATAAGAAAATGACCGCCAGCATGACTACAATAAGAATGGAGCCATATGCGATAGCTAAACCATACTCGCCATCTTCAACTCGATTCAAAATATAAGCTGTTGCTACACGCGTATCGGGGGTTACCAAAAATATGATGGCACTGACCGTGGTAATAGCACGGACAAAGCTATAAATCAGCGCAGATAAGATAGCCGGACGTAAAAGTGGCAATAGAATATAAAGAATGGTTCTCATTGAGCCAGCCCGTAAACTGAGAGAGGCTTCGTCCAGTGATTTATCGATTTGCCCAAGTCCGGCAATACCTGCACGAATGCCGACGGGAACGTTTCGCATAGTCATGGAGATGATGATTATAAATGCAGTACCTGTCAGATAGAATGGCGCATTATTGAATGCCAGAAGATAAGATATCCCTGCCACCGTACCAGGAACAGCAAAACAGAGCATAGTAGTAAACTCAATGACTTTCTTGCCCCGGAATTGTTGGCGCACCACAATATAAGCGATTAATAGCCCAAAAATAGCGGTAATTGGTGCAGCAATACCCGCATACAGTAATGTATCCAGTAGAGAGGGCCATGCACCGTCACTCATTCCCTGACCAAATAATTTGATGAAATTATCCAGTGTAAGTGTGTAATCCACTCCCCAGTTTACGGTAAAACTACCATAGAAAATGCTGCCATATAGCAGGATATTAAACGTTACCCAGATAAACAGGGTAGTACAAACGATCCAAGTCAGTGAGGATGGCAAAGGCTGTACATCTCCACGGTAGGATTTACCGGAAACAGTGACATAGGAACGTTTACCTATCCACATATATTGGACACAGAAAACTAAAAGCGAGAAAACCAGTAGTGACGCACCTAATGTACTGGCAGCATGATAATCAAGCTGTGAACCTGTAATGTAGAAGTAAATCTGAGTGGCGAGTACGTCAAAGTTACCACCCAAAACTAATGGATTACTGAAATCAGCCAAAGATTGAACAATGACAATCAAGAAAGCATTAGCGAGGGCAGGTTTCAACAGGGGTATAAAAACATGGAAGAAAGTTTGGTAGCGGTTAGCTCGTAGAGTATAGGAAGCCTCTTCCAGAGAAGGATGGATTGTCTTGATGGCACCATCCAAGATCATAAATGCCATTGGTGTAAATGCCAGTACTTGGGCAATCCAGATTCCGGTAAAACCATATAACCAGTTAGTATTAGTTAAACCAAACCATGTAGAAAGAAATTCCGTTATATAACCGGAACGCCCCATCATTAGTGTTACACCTAATCCGACAACAAATGGTGGTGTCACAATCGGTAAGATAGAGAATACTCGCCCAATGATAGCTGAGCGTTTAGCAATTCTGGCAGTGTAAATTGCCAGTACCAATCCAAAAAACGTACAACCCAGCCCCACAGCAACAGAAAGCAGTACAGAGTTGGCGATAATTTTCAGGATATGGGGTTGCCCAAGTATTGATAGAAATTCAAGTGGTGCGAAATTACCGGACTCATCCGTAAACATGGGGATGAAGATGGCAATGCTGGGAAAAAGAATAAATACGCCAATCAATGCAATGATAGACACCAGAGAACCGATGACGAAATTATCACCACCAAGCCATTCCAGTCGGGAAAGGGAGAGAGTAATGATTGCACCCAAAGCGATAAACAGACCAACTGTAGCATAACCAAGCCCACGATCACTTAATGTTGCACTGATGATAATGAACAATATACATAATAGGGTATATCCTGCATTAAAATAGTGGCGCTGCTGTGTGTCACATGTGGTGGAAAAACGTGGGCGAAATAACAATATTGATGGTAGCAGAAACCATAATATGCTGATATTGATACTGTACCAGCCGTAAGCTGACAATAATTCTTCTTGTGTAGAATCAAAAAGGCCGTAATCCAGGCTCCATGATGGCAGCAAGGCAAATGACAGCCATGCCAGCATAACCCACCAGAAAACAGAATCCCGAACCTGCTTGTGTAGCAAAGTAAGGGTATGAGACATAATTCCCCCAATAAATTTTATAAAGAAAGTACATAAATTACATGCTCAGGCAGCGAACATATGTTTATGGTTCGTTGCCCGAATAGATTTTATTGATTATTTGGGGTTATTTTCTCATTTTGACTTCAGTGAGCCATTTATTGATCAGACTCTTACGTATTTCATTGGAACCATATTTATCTATATCATAATTGATAAGGTTCAATTCAGCGGGGTTCAGTGTCATAGGGGAGGACTCAGCCGTAATATTGGTGAGGATCTGGTAAGACTGACCTTTTTTCCAACTTAGTTCTTGAGCTTCTTTGGAAAGTACCCAATCAACAAACAATTTGGCGTTATCCATATTGCGAGCATTTTTGATGATGCTGACACCACCGATTTCATAGCCAGTGCCTTCACAGGGGGCAATCAGTTTCATAGGGGCGCCATTTTCAACTTCCAGTGAGTAATCATGCAGGAATCCAATCCCAATAGCTGTTTCACCACGTGCAGTATTACGGGCGGGAGCAATACCTGATTTAGTGTATTGGGAAATATTGCTATTTATTTTTTTTAAGTAATCAAAAGCTTCGTTTTCTCCCCATAATTGGATGAATGTTGCAAGTGCAGTATAAGAAGTACCGGAACTTTGCGGATCAGCAATTTGGATTTCACCTTTATATTCAGGTTTGGTCAGATCTTTCCAGCAGGTTGGTATAGGCAAATTTTTTTCTTTCAAGCGCTCTGTATTCACGCCAAAACCTAAAATCCCCATATAAACCGCAGAAGTGTAATTACCTTTGCGTTTTGCGGGATCGCGGAACTGAGGCATTATTTGAGATAGATTGGGTGACTGATAAGGTTGAAGAAGACCTAGCTCACCTGATTGAGAGTGAGGGTCGAGTGTACCGCCATACCATACATCTGCTTGTGGGTTACGTTTTTCTGCTTCGATTTTGGCTAGTGTGCTACCTGTTCCGTTGCGAATAAAAGTGGTTTTGACATTATATTTCTCTCCAAATGCACGTGTTTCTATTTCACATAGTGCATTGGTACCACTGCAATAAACAATTAACCGACCTGCTGCTTGGGCATTACTGGTTAGGGTGATGGCTGTTAATCCTATTGCGATGAGTGCAGTCAGATAATTGAGTTTCATTAACAATGTCCTTATGTTCAGTATATCTACTTAGGGTGAATTAATTGAATATTAATAAACGAAATTCTTACTGTTAATTTGATTTAAAAATAGAGTCCTGCTAATTCATTCGTAGAGTATCATGATGAGGTTAATCATTTTATGCAAATGAATAGAATGAATTTGCAAACCAGATAACATTTTTAATGGTCTTCACTGAGTAGAGTTTTATTTTAAAAGGATTTTTGAATATTAAATGTTAATTTAATATTTTATAATTTATTGATTGACAATATTTTATTTTGATTTTTGTTGTTTTTTTAATGGATGTAATTAGTTTTGGGTTTGGTTTTAGAATGTCTATCCATTTTGGAAAGAAAGGATGTGTTAAAAAATATTATTTTAAATTTTATGTATAAGTAAGACTATTTGATGCCTTATTTTTATGCTAATCACCTAGTAATAGGTATTGAAATTAAAAATTATTTTAAAATATCTATGCTTGATGTAATATTTAATGTTTAGGTGGTTGCAAAATACTCTTCAATTTATAGTAATACTTCTCTGTGGAAAAAAACATCAACTAAGTAAAGGCAAAATTTAAATCATACAAAGGGAAATATAAAGTGAAATTTTGAAGAAATAGCATTCCAAAATTGTATATCACCTCCTTACGCTTCGTATGGTGGGGTGCGGGCATCACTATTATGAAAACCTGTTTATGACAAGATGGTTTTATTTGTCATGCTAAAGTGGTTTTTAGCCTTGATTTGATAATAGAAGCGCATAAGATGCAAAGGGATCGACACTCATGACTTCTATTTTTAACTCTATACCAAATTTGTCAGATGTGAGTAATAACCTGTAAGATAGTGTTCTTGTCAAGGTATATTATCATATTTATTAATATCTGTTATTAAAATCGGCATTAGCAATAAACCCATTAATGCAGCGGCAAGAGTAAGCAAAGCAAACATTCCAGACCAATCATAGTGGTTAATTATCTGGCTCAATGGCCAACCTGCAATGGCTGCACTAAGATAGGCATATAGGCCTAAATACCCAGTAACCGTGCCAGCAGCTTTCTTGTGACAATGTTCTGTCGCTGCTAGTCCAATTAGCATTTGTGGGCCGAAAACAAAAAAACCAATACTGAAAATACAAGTAGATAGTAAGATGTAATTTTGTATAGGAATAAGCCAAAGTGCGGTTACTGAAAAAAATAACCCAATAGAAAACAGCAAAATCATTGGTACTCGTCGGCTCCGAAAGAATATATCAGATCCCCATCCTGAACAAAATGCTCCTAACAGTCCACCTAATTCAAATAGTGAAAGGGTAATATTAGTATTGAACAAATTAGCACCATGTTTTTCTGATAACCAAAGATTTCCCCAATCATGTATTGCGATTCTAATGAAATAGACCAAAATGTAGGAGCATCCCAGAAGCCAAATAGTGCGATTAAATAGAATAGTTTTTTGTAGAATTTTCATCATTGGTATTGGAGGAGATAATCGTTCTTGTCTCAGTTCCATTTTATCTTGGCGCCAGGTTCCAATACTTGGTAAATTATGCTCCTGTGGTATTCCTAGTAACTGTTGGCATAACCAGATTCCTAATATAATGCTAATAATCCCTGGTAGCAGTAATGCAACTCTCCAGCTATAATCTGTTAAGAATGTTGATAACAGTGTCAGAAGAATTCCGCTTATATTTATAGATATGTTCCAACACCCCCACCAAAATCCTCGTTCATTGTGTGAATACCAGTGAGTCAGTAATCGTGCGCAAGGAGGCCAACCCCATCCCTGAAAAAAGCCATTTAGTGTCCAGACAATTAACAAAGCTGTTAATGATGAGCAAAATGTAAAAATGATATTAAGTATTCCCGTAATCAATAACCCTGCCCCCATGAACCAGCGATAGCCAGTATGGTCATGAAAAATGCCTGATACAAATTTTGAACAACCATAAGCAAGATAAAATAGACTTGCTATCCAACCGATATCATCCTTATTTAGAGTTAGCTCTACTTGCATTTCAGGCATAGCAATATTCAAACTTTTACGTGTTAGTTGAAACGCAGCATAACCAACAATCATTGATATCAATAGATAGTTTCTCCAATAGCTATAATTATGAGAAATCTGGTCATTGCTATTGGATTGCATAATAAATCTCCATGAAAATAAATAAATGGCAATAAAAGACTTAGGCTATAGTTTTAGTACGTTAGAAATAATTCTTGATGATTGAATGCACTCATCTGAGTTTATGGGCAGATTAACAATAACATGCGTTCCTTGTTGAGTATCTAAGCTCCAATTTCCACCAAGTACGCGAACTCGTTCTTCAATACCTTTCAAGCCAAACCCTGTATTTTTCTTATCATCAATGATACCAATTCCATTATCACTAATCTGGAGTTGAATTAAGTTTTCTTTTTGCCTTAATGTGATCGTAATGGCACTGGCATTGGCATGTTTGCTGATATTGTTCAGTAGTTCTTGAACAAGTCGATAAAGAGTTAAAGTGATGGTACTGTTTTTCGGCTCTTGTGAAAGTTGATAATCAAATTGGCAAATAATGTTTTGTTCCTCAAAAGCAAATTCGTTTACCAGATGGCGAATAGCTTGTTCAAATGACATTTCATCTAAAGCTGGTGGGCGTAGTTCACGTAGCAGTTGACGGGTGGCTTGATGAATTTGTTGAGATAGGTATTTGATTTGTTCCGCTGATTTTATTATCAGTGGTGAGGTGGCTGTACGTTTTACTAAAGTTGATTGAATCTGAATTGCAGTAATATTTTGCCCTATTTCATCATGTAATTCTCTGGCAATATTTTTACGGATATCTTCTTCAATATGTACTAAATTTTGCATTAAGGTATAGCGTGCTATTAATTCTTTTTCCAATCGTCCACGATAGTGATTCAGATTACTTGCCAGCTGTTGCTGACGACTGATAGCGATGCCAAGTCCGATTCCTAATAATGCTTGAGTAGTCAAAAATATTTCCAATTCTTGAAGTTCACTAAATGAGCCACTGGATTGACGAGCAAAGGTAACTATTAAACTGCCTAATAATGCAGAAAAGACACCTCCTTGCCAACCATAGCGATAGGCCATAAAAACATTAGGAATAAAGACCAGAATTGATAAAAGTCCTTCAATTTTCGGTGACAAAAAAAAGTGTCCACTGATCCCTAGTAAGCTAAATAAAAAACACCACATAAAAAAAGAAGATTGCAGTTGTGGATAGAGTGAATTATCCGTGAATTGATTATTTTCTAAACTTTGTTCATACAGGTAGATATAAATCAGATAAACAAATGGGGATAAGAGAACTCCCCCAGTGATTGAAGCGAGAAAAAAAAGATTTACTTTAGATGATAGTGAAAAACTCAGGAAGAAAGTTTGTAGCAAACTATTAATAATAACGCCAATTAGCAGTATATAAAGTTGTTGCCAATAAAGAGAATAACGTTTCCATATTTGTTGAATCATAAAAACAGTGATTAAACTAATGATGGGTGAAAATAGTATAACTGAGTTTGTAATTAACTGTTCGTTATTTAACCATGACAATATACAGGTTTCACTGATAATAAGGAATGGTAAGTAACGCCGCCATAGCAGGATCATAAGCACCAGTCTCAATCCTTGTGGCAACAAAAGCACTGCTTGTTGCCCGTCCTCGTGCAAATAAAAACTAATGGCCCATAGAGAAATCCAAGCAAGTGAGTAAAAAATAAATAAAAATAGAGACTGCAAACCGAAACGTGTTTTCCAATTCATCTATTGACCTGTAATGATTTGATGTTGTAATGCATAATGGACAAGTTCAATAGTAGAATTACACCGTAGTTTGCCAAGAATATTAGCACGGTGAACATGCACTGTTTTGGGACTCAGTTCAAGTTGTTCGGCAATTTTTTTTACGCTAATACCATTGATCAATAGGTTAAAAATTTCCCGTTCCCGTGATGTTAGCGTCTGTAATACCTTAGTCTCTTGAGGTTTTTGGCGTAATGCTTTCATTGCATCGGCGCAGAGATAAATTTCGCCTTTATGAACTGTTCGTACTGCTTCGATTAATTCTTCTGGTCCACAGCATTTTGTCAGATAACCACGAGCACCTGAATCTAACGCACTTTGTACAAGAGCGGCAGTGTCATAAATACTGAGCATAATTGTGCGAAACTCCGGATACTTTGGGCGCAGCCGGGCGAGGAGTTGTAAGCCACTTTCATCCGGCATAGAGATATCCATGATGACAATATCGATCCTCTTTTTTAACAAGTCGGGCCAAGCTTCACTGGTACTACTGTATTGACCGACGATTGAAATATCATCTTCAAGTGTCAATAATTGTGCAAAGCCTGAACGAACCACAACATGATCATCAATGAGAGCAATTTTTATCTTCATTTTTATTATATATTGTAGAGTGATTATTATAAGTTCAGTTATATATCATAATGTTCACAAAATAAAATCTATTCAAATAAATCAATTAAATTTGTTGGTCAGATAACAAATTTAATTGTAAAGTGACTAAATTATATTGATTTTAATTGTTTTTAGTTATCTGTATAGATATGAGTGTGAATGAATCTATTTTGTTTAAATTTATCAAGGTATTTTAATGATCTTGTTAAAATTATTTTAATTTTTTAATTGAGTGTTTTGGTTTTAATAAGTTAAATTACATTTTATTTATAGGAGGGGTTTATTATAATTATCTTATTTATAAAGTTAGTGTTTTCAAAATGTTTTTTGGGAGAGGAAGTTATGTTAAAAAGAAATAATTCATTCAATAGCTACATGCCTTTTGTTTCGCACAAAAAATTATCTCGTCGGAGATCATTTAGTACCTTGCCTCCAGAAGAGGTATTGAATACGAATGTAGCTTACCAGAATCCTAGATTTATTAATGGATATATTCCTGTTGTTAAAGAAGTTAGTAAACAACAAGCGTTACAATGTATTGATAATTTCATGTGTTCACTTCAGACTGAAGAGTGGTTTTGTAATACATCTAAATCTAAGGGAGTAATGTATGAGGAAGAAGATGTACTATATGAGAAAACAGAAGAAGAACAGAGAGAAAAAAATAAAACAGAAGAAATGGATAAACAAAAATTATGGGAAATACGATGCAATTTTACAAAGGAGGTTGCATCGGGTACAGGGCGCGAGCATACTTTTTTAACATCTATTGAATGAAAATTAATAGCATGATCTAATTAGCCTTATTTCTCTTCTAATCGCTTACCTATGACCCTGATTGAACATTTATCCGTTGTTAAAGAAAC
>NZ_CAWQTY010000162.1:0-50203 GCF_963897815.1 Xenorhabdus sp. Sc-CR9 | reverse complement strand
AATTTCCAGCTATCATCTGTTAACATTAGTCTTGGCATTTGGGGTAATTGTTTTGATTTTTGGCGAAACCATTATAACAGCCCCATTTGCTGCTTGCTTTTTATACCAAAAAGATCAACACGCTCTAGTTTACTCGCAAATTTACAGGATAAATGATGGAAATGTTAAGCGAGATCGTGCATGCACTCTGGCATCATGATTTTAACCAACTTGCCAACCCCGATATTATTTGGGTGATTTATGGTGTCCTCTTTGTCACACTGGTACTGGAAAACGGGTTGTTACCCGCCGCCTTTTTACCTGGTGATACTCTGCTGGTTCTTTCTGGTGCCTTGATAGCTAAAGGCGTCATGAGCTTTATTCCCACACTTGTCCTACTCACCATCGCTGCCAGTCTGGGTTCTTGGTTGGGATATTTGCAGGGTCGCTGGCTCGGGCATACTCATCTTGTCAAGAACTGGCTGGCTCAACTTCCGCTACAATATCGCCAACGAGCCAATCAACTCTTCGCCAAACACGGCCTGTCCGCTTTGCTCATAGGACGTTTTTTAGCTTTTATTCGCACTCTCCTGCCAACCTTTGCCGGTATTTCTGGTCTAAATAATAAACGCTTTCAATTTTTTAACTGGTTAAGTGGTTTTTTATGGGTCATTATTGTTGTCGGCTTTGGCTATATCTTGAATCAGATTCCTTTCGTCAAAGCACATCAAGATCTGGTCATGAATATTTTGATGATTTTACCTGTTATTCTGCTGCTCAGTGGGCTGTCCGCTTCCTTATTGATGTACTGGCATCACAAGAAAACATCATCAAAAAAAGGTCAGTAAATATACTTGCCGTGTTAACTTTCTTATAAGAAGCATACTTCTATTTATTAACCAAAAATAATCAATATTAACCAAAAAGATCAAACAATCCGGATCCATTCCAACAAGCACTATTGCAGTCAATAGTTTGAATAATGACAAAATTTATATACTGTGTAACTTTTGCCGGCGGAATGGACTACTCCAAAAATGAAGCATTATAAATAAAATAATGGTATATTTACTATTATAGTCAAAGAGTTACATGATTACTGTTAGTGAGGGCGTTATCATTATGCAAAACTTTACACTACACCCACCCACCGAATGATGTTTTAGAGACCGGGGTTGCGCAGGGTTCTGAAGAAGAACGAATTAACAAAACTATCCATGCCACTCGTCAGTTTTTTGAAAGTATGGGTGTTAAAACCCACCTTTCTGATTATCAACTTGATGGCAATTCTATTCCAGCCATGATCAAAAAATTAGAACAGTAAGGTTTGGTTTCTCTCGGTGGATACCAAAACATTACGATTGATGTCAGTCAGCGTATTTATGAGGTGCCCATCTGAAATTCCAAATCTGAAGGAGGTTAGAATGGGTCAGCAAACAATTATTAAACTCGTTGATGATAACCATATGCCACAATTGGGGCTTGGGGTTTGGCAAGCGAGTAATGAACAAGTTGTTAAGGCTATCCACACCGCGTTAGAAGTGGGTTATCGTTCCATTGATACAGCGGCAATTTATCATAACGAAACAGGCGTAGGAAAAGCCTTAAAAGAAAGTGATATCCCTCGAGACGAAATTTTTGTTACCACGAAACTTTGGAATAATCGTCATCTGGATGTCAGCACTGCACTACAGGAAAGCCTGGATAAACTCCAACTGGATTACGTTGATCTTTATCTCATTCAATGGCCTGTTCCCGAACAGGATCATTACGTCGATGCTTGGAAACAGCTCATTGAGCTGAAAAAGGAAGGACTGATCCGCAGCATTGGTGTTTGTAATTTCCATATTGAGCATTTGCAAAAAGTGATGTTAGAAACCGGCGTGATTCCTGTTATCAACCAAATTGAATTGCATCCCCTGATGCAGCAACGGCAGCTCCATTCATGGAACGCAACCCATCACATTACAACTGAATCCTGGAGTCCGCTATCTCGTGGTGGAAAAGGCGTCTTTGACTCATCGCTAGTTGAATTGTTAGCAATTAAATATGGTAAAACACCAGCGCAGATTGTGATTCGCTGGCATCTTGAGTGCGGCATGATTGTTATTCCTAAATCTGTTACGCCTTCTCGCATTAAAGAAAATTTTGATGTGTTTGATTTTAGACTGGAGAAAGAAGATCTCACTGCCATGGCTGAATTGGATATAGGTAAGCGAATAGGGCCAAATCCTGATACTTACAATCAATTTTGAAAAATAATTAACCAATTTAAAAAATACTCAACGTAAAATAAGTCTATCTGAAAAACTCAAATTTATATCCACTCACCCCGTTCAAACCATTCCAACTGGCCTGAATCCTGTTTTTCAGCAGGATTCAGGTACATATGTCAAGGCAATAGACGCTGCTAAATCATCATAATTCATTGGTTAAATCTATATTACTAATAGTAACTATATTTATTATTTATGTATATTTAATGATATAAGCTTACTTTACGATGATAAATAAGAGGCCCATTAAATTAATGTCCAGTAATTACAAAGGTTAATTTAAAAAATTGAATCCCCTTTTTTATTGAAACCTCAAACAAACTTAAGGAAATAACAATGATTTATGTAGTTATCTCTTTTCTTATGCTTATTCCTTTTTTCTTCGTATTAAAATGGTTCCTATTATCAAGCTATATCTACCACAACGCATCGGGAATTATGCTTGCAATAACGGCAATTGCTTTTCATATGTATGTCTTTCGCTTTGATAAAATCCCAGTTGTGAATATTGTAATATCACATAACCCTATAGTGCTTTACGGTGCGATTGTGATTGCATTGATACACGCTATGATCTACTCCATTTGCTTCAAGCGGTACTATGGAAAGTTTGACTCATGAGAATTATTAATTTCTCTTCCTCCGATAAAGGGACTATCTTCACCCAACGATAACCCTGTCTTACCGTTGAGAATTTTCGCTTTTCGTTTCTTCTTCATTAGAAGATTTGGTATTAGCGGTCAAAAGATAGGGCGATTGTTGCCAGCGGCTGGGAGTCAATTGCAGTAGGTTATGGGCCAGAATAAAGCCAATTGCCAGAGATAACAAAATCATGATCCTGAGTAAGTTAGTGGTGTTATCAACCTGCTTGGCTTCCGTTGCCAATCTGTGAGTATCTAGTGTCAGGCGAAGAAAACCTTTTGGATGGCTTTCTCCGGGTATCGGTACAACAATCTGTTGGTTAAAGTAACCACTGGATTTTTTACCCTCCAATGATAATCGTTCACGGACCGAAATCGGTTCTCCACTCCGTGCTATCTGCGTTCCATTCTCCAAATAAACACTGGCATCTAAAATACGGCTTTTGCTCGTCAGATAGTCCAAGTTAGCTACAATTTTTTTATTATTAAGATCTTTACTGCCATTCTTCATATAATCAGACAAGCTGAATGCAACCTGTTTTGCCAATGTTTTCGCCAGTTCTTCAAACTGATCCATATGTGCCTGTTGCTGAGAACGGCTAAAATAGGAAACCCCCTGCATCAGCAGTACCAGCAATGCTATGCATATTAAAATAATAGCCGTTTTGTGCAGTCGAAACTTTAGTTTTGCTTTTATCATAGTTATCCCATCCCGTGATCAAAAAGCACATGTTGCCAGATGCAGTATTGATAGGATAGTTTGAAAAGCGCTTTTTGCCTGCCAAAATTACATGGAATTACAGGAGTCAATGTACATGTCTAATAATCTGGCTTATCGCTACTTACCGGATGAGATCCATAAATGGCCTGGGTTACCATTATCTCTCAGTGGCGATGAAGTCATGCCACTGGATTACCGAGCAGGAGATAGCGGTTGGTTGCTGTATGGGCGTGGTTTGGATAAACAACGCATCAGCAATTTTCAGCACCGTCTTGGCGTAGCCATTGTAGTCGTATCTTCATGGCGTATTGATGATTATCAAGTTGTCCGTATTGCCGGCAGTCTCTCTCCTCGCATTAAACGACTGGCAGATGAATGCTACCTAGATGTTGTTCCATTGGGACAAATCCCGCGTCTGCGTTCACCCGGCCTGTTAGTAATGGATATGGATTCAACAGCTATTCAGATCGAGTGTATTGATGAAATTGCTCGTTTGGCAGGAGTTGGCGATAAAGTGGCTGAAATCACCGAGCGTGCGATGCAAGGCGAACTGGATTTTTCAGAAAGCCTGCATGAACGAGTAGCCCAACTTGCAGGCGCTGATGCCTCAATCTTACAGCAAGTAATGGAAACACTCCCTCTTATGCCGGGGCTAACCAGCCTTGTTCGCAAGTTGCAATCGCTGGATTGGCATGTCGCAATTGCATCTGGCGGCTTCACATACTTCGCCGATAATCTTCGCCAGAAGCTACGTCTTTTTGCTGCTGTCGCTAACCAGCTTGAGGTAAAAGATGGCAAACTGACCGGCAAAGTCAAAGGACCTATTGTCGATGCAAAATATAAAGCAACCACGTTGATAAGACTGACAAAAGAATTGGGTATTCCATTGAGCCAAACCGTTGCCATTGGGGATGGTGCCAATGATCTGAAAATGATCCGTAAAGCCGGGTTGGGCATTGCTTATCATGCAAAACCTAAGGTATATGCTCAGGCTAAGGTTTCTATTCGGCATGGTGATTTGATGGGAGTTTTGTGTGTTTTGAGTGGTGGTTTGAAACACGAAGAGCGTTAATGGCATACCCAATAGCTGTTGAATTTCAGTTTGAGCCAAAAAGTAATCATATGAAGGGAGGAGAAAGTGGCAAAAGCAGCAAAACGGGCATTTGTCTGTAACGAATGTGGCGCGGATTATCCCCGCTGGCAAGGGCAATGCACCGCATGCCACGCATGGAATACCATTACGGAAGTACGTTTGGCCGCCGCCTCATCCTCTCGCAATGAACGTTTCAGCGGTTATGCCGGTGATACGGGAATCAGTAAGGTCCAAAAACTTTCAGAGATTAGTCTGGAAGAGTTACCGCGCTTTTCAACCGGGTTTAAAGAATTTGACCGCGTTCTCGGTGGGGGAGTGGTTCCCGGTAGTGCCATTTTGATTGGTGGTAATCCCGGGGCGGGGAAAAGTACCCTACTTTTACAAACCATGTGCCAGTTATCGGCTCAGATGAAAACCCTGTATGTGACGGGTGAAGAATCATTGCAGCAGGTGGCAATGCGGGCACATAGGTTAGGGTTGCCGACCGATAAACTGAACATGTTGTCAGAAACCAGCATTGAACAAATTTGCTTGATTGCAGAGCAAGAGCAACCAAAGCTCATGGTAATTGACTCAATTCAGGTCATGCACATGGCAGATATTCAATCCTCGCCGGGCAGTGTAGCGCAGGTCAGGGAAACAGCAGCATACCTGACCCGATTTGCCAAAACCCGTGGCGTTGCCATTATCATGGTTGGTCATGTGACAAAGGATGGTTCCTTGGCCGGCCCTAAAGTGCTCGAGCATTGTATAGACTGTTCTGTCATGCTGGACGGCGAGGCAGATTCCCGCTTCCGTACTCTCCGCAGCCATAAAAACCGCTTCGGTGCTGTAAATGAGTTGGGTGTTTTCGCCATGACTGAACAGGGATTACGGGAAGTGAATAACCCTTCTGCCATTTTCCTGAGCCGTGGTGATGAAATTACAGCAGGCAGTTCCGTCATGATTGTGTGGGAAGGTACTCGTCCCTTGCTAGTTGAAATTCAGGCACTCGTAGACCATTCCATGATGTCAAACCCACGTCGTGTAGCAGTGGGGCTTGAACAAAATAGGCTGGCTATTCTGCTGGCGGTTTTGCATCGACACGGCGGTTTACAAATGGCTGACCAAGATGTTTTTGTTAATGTCGTAGGTGGTGTGAAGGTAACGGAAACAAGTGCTGATCTCGCGTTATTGCTCTCTTTGGTTTCCAGTTTCCGCAATCGTCCTTTACCCCGTGATTTGGTGGTATTCGGTGAAGTGGGGCTGGCAGGAGAAATTCGTCCCGTCCCCAGCGGTCAGGACCGTATTTCAGAAGCCGCCAAGCACGGTTTTAAACGAGCTATTGTGCCTCACGCTAATATGCCGAAAAAAGCATTACCAGATATGAAAGTATTTGGAGTCAAGAAACTAGCTGATGCTTTATCCATTTTGGATGAGCTGGATGATTAATTTGTTGATTATTACATGAAGACCTAAGTTTTTTTCTTAATTACTGAACATATTATTTGCCTGACCTCATCATACTAAATGAGGCAGGCAATAAAAAATCAGTGAGTTACTCACCATATATTTCGTTTATTCAAACCGACAATGGTTATATTTACTGTTACATAGCGATAGGAAAAAACTTATAAATATGCAGAAGACATATTACAATTAAGCTGCTAATTTAGTATTTGTCTTTCTTATTTTATACATATCCTTGATTATCTGATTTTAAATTTCTACAATCGCCAAAATGACAGTATTTCATCCCAAAACATCAATAAACAACCACTTTTATTTTTACTTTCATGATAAGCATGTTATTTTGTTTAATATATTAAACATCAAGGGGGTTATATGGGACAGTTTAACTACTTGAAAGAAGCCATCAAACAGGCAGGTTACACGTTACAGCAAGTTGCTGATGCCAGTGGCATGACAAAAGGTTACTTAAGTCAGCTTATTAACGATAAAATAAAAAGCCCGAGCGCACAGAAACTTGCTTCACTCCATCAATATCTAGGGTTGGCGTATCCCATGGAAAAGAAAACAGTCGGTGTTTTGTTTGGTAAATTTTACCCGTTGCATACCGGACACATTTATTTGATTCAACGCGCATGCAGTCAAGTTGACGAATTACACGTCGTTCTTTGTTTTGATGAAGTGCGTGATCGTGAGTTATTTATCAATAGTTCGATGTCTCAGCAACCCACTGTAAGTGACCGTTTAAGGTGGTTATTGCAAACGTTCAAGTATCAAAAAAACATTCGTATCCATGCATTTGATGAACACGGGATGGAACCTTACCCAAATGGCTGGAAGACGTGGAGTCAAGGTGTAAAAACATTTATGGCAGGAAAAGGGATCAATCCTAACTACATCTATTCCAGTGAAGAGCAGGATGCTGCCCGCTACAAGGAGTATTTCGGCATTGAAACCGTGCTCATTGACCCACAGCGCTCATTTATGAACATCAGTGGCAGCCAAATTCGTCAGGCTCCTTTCCGCTATTGGGAGTATATTCCAACAGAAGTAAAGCCATTCTTCGTGCGTACTGTTGCCATTCTGGGCGGAGAATCGAGTGGAAAATCAACATTGGTGAATAAGCTGGCCAATATATTTAACACTACCAGCGCATGGGAATATGGGCGTGAATACGTGTTCTCCCATTTAGGGGGAGATGAAATGGCCTTGCAATATTCAGATTATGATAAAATTGCATTAGGTCAGGCTCAATATATTGATTTTTCAGTTAAATATGCCAACAAAGTTACATTTATTGACACTGATTTTGTTACAACACAAGCCTTTTGCAAACGCTATGAAGGAAAAGAACACCCATTTGTTCAGGCAATGATTGATGAATATCGGTTTGATTTAGTTATCCTTTTAGAAAACAACACCCCTTGGGTGGCTGATGGTTTAAGGAGTTTAGGCACTCAACGGGATCGCAAGGAATTTCAACATTTACTTGAGAGCTTGTTGAAGACAAATAACATCGATTATGTTTGTGTCAATTCACCAGACTATGACCAACGTTTTTTACGTTGTGTTGAACTGGTTCAACGCATGTTAATGGAGTAACTAACATTTATCTATAAAATAGATCTGCCTTATATTATTACCACTATTAATTGATAATGATTTATTTTCCATAGTAACTTTTATCATTATGTGTTTATTTCGTTTTAATGGTTAATTAAATGTTCATTGTGGTTATTTTTTACATGCGGTAATAAAATAAATTGTGATAATAATATTTTTTGATGCTAAAAATTTACTGTTTTAACTTGAATTGTAGAGAAATAAGTCATTTAATGAATAGACCTATTGACTTATTTATATAAAATTTATTAGTTATTAATAAACCCATAAATAATATAGGTGTATTTAATCAGTGATGGAGGCAATGTAAAAATAACATTAAAATATTAATGAAATATATAATGACTTTTTTCCTTATTACTAAATTGGAATAAATACATAAGAATTTATACTATTTTTATTTAACGCAGTTTTTGTTGTAGTCATAATTAATTAATATTCTTGATTTTTTATTCTAAGATTAAGAAACATCTCATGTATTATATAGTCATTGTAAATAATAATTGACATAAAATGAGTGTATTTTTAGCTAAGATGTTTCGAATATAAACTATTTTTATTCGCACAATGCTATAAGGATATTAGTGTTAATGTGAATGAATTTAGACAGCATATGTTAAGGAAAAAGCTTTAATCTTTTAACCTAATTGTGTTGAGAATATGAACTTAAATCAATTTAAATCGATTGAAGTTATCAATATTTCATATGGTTTAACTGATACTACAGTTAATCATGAAATGATTTCAGATATCACATTTTCTATTATACCAGGTGAAATTACTTTGATAACAGGGCCGAAGGCATCGACTAACAGCACCGTACTGTCGATTACATCGGGTATGTTACAACCAGATCAAGGAGATGTATTAATTAATAATAACAAGTTGAAACTAATGAATGATGTAGAATTAGGGCAGTTTCACGCCCAAAATAGTGGGTTTATTTTTCAGGGTTTTAATTTATTTAGTGAACTCACACTATTAGATAACTTGTTATTATCAACTTCTTATGGATTATCACTTTCTAGTGAACAAGCAGAAAAGATCGCGCAGAAATCGTTAGATATAGTGAAATTAGGCGATAAAAGCCGCTATTACCCAGGGGAACTGTCTGAGAACGAAAAGCAATTGGCTGCGATAGCAAAAGCCATTGTGAGAAGACCTGAATATTTATTTACAGATGATCCTACGCGTAACCTAGATCATCAGGCATTTCAGACATTCATTAATATCTTTAAATTTATAGCACATGAACAGAAAGGTACGGTTGTCATTGCCTCCCAAGATAACCGCCTGTTGAAGCATGCAAATAGTGTTATCACTTTAGCGAGTGGAAAGGCTGTTAAGACTTATGAATCTTTCCAAGAACGACGCGTTTTGTGTAGTAACTAGCTGTAAATTTGGAAAAACGGCCTGATATCAGGCCGTTTTTTTCTATCTGGATTATTTACTGATCTTTTTATATTTAATACGGTGAGGCTCCAGTGCTTCAGCTCCCATTGTCCGCTTTTTATAATCTTCGTATTCGCTGAAGTTCCCTTCAAAAAAGGATACTTTACCTTCATCTTGATAATCGATGATATGTGTCGCTATACGGTCAAGGAACCAACGGTCATGGGAAATAACCATTGCGCAGCCCGGGAATTCCAGCAGGGCGTTTTCCAATGCGCGCAGAGTTTCAATATCCAAATCGTTGGTTGGTTCATCAAGCAACAGCATGTTGCCGCCCACTTGCAACAGTTTGGATAAATGTAGACGGCCACGCTCACCACCGGACAATTCACCAACGCGCTTACCTTGATCTACGCCTTTGAAGTTAAAACGTCCAACGTAGGCACGGCTTGGGATTTCAAAGTTGCCGATACGCATGATATCTTGACCGCCAGAAACTTCTTCCCAAACGGTTTTGCTGTCATCCATATTGTCGCGGAACTGCTCAACAGAAGCCAGTTTCACGGTTTCACCCAGTGTAATGGAACCAGAATCCGGCTGTTCTTGAGCCGACAACATACGGAACAAAGTCGATTTACCCGCACCGTTCGGTCCGATGATCCCGACAATCGCGCCTTTTGGCAGAGAGAAGCTCAAATCATCGATCAGAACACGATCACCATAAGATTTGGTTAGGTTGGTCACTTCCAGCACCTTATCACCTAAGCGTGGGCCAGGTGGAATAAACAACTCACTGGTTTCGTTGCGCTTCTGGTACTCAACGTTATTAAGTTCCTCAAAGCGGGCCAGACGCGCCTTACCTTTTGCCTGACGTCCTTTCGGATTTTGGCGTACCCACTCAAGTTCTTTCTCAATGGATTTACGGCGAGCAGCTTCTGACGAAGCTTCCTGTGCCAAACGGGCATCTTTTTGTTCCAGCCACGAGGAGTAATTACCTTCCCATGGAATCCCTTCACCACGGTCAAGTTCCAAGATCCAGCCAGCCACGTTATCAAGGAAGTAACGGTCATGGGTAATCGCAACCACAGTGCCTTCGTAATCGTGCAGGAAGCGTTCCAGCCATGCAACAGATTCAGCATCAAGGTGGTTGGTTGGTTCGTCGAGCAGCAGCATGTCTGGTTTTTCCAGCAACAAGCGGCAGATTGCTACACGGCGGCGCTCACCACCAGACAAATGTTCGATTTTGGCATCCCAGGCTGGTAAGCGCAGGGCATCAGCCGCTCGCTCAAGCTGGTTATCCAGATTATGCCCATCATGGGATTGGATAATCGCTTCCAGTTCGCCTTGTTCTTTAGCCAGTTTATCGAAATTTGCATCAGGATCAGCATAAGCTGCATAAACTTCATCAAGACGCGTCAGGGCATTTTTGACTTCGCTGACCGCTTCTTCTACTGCTTCACGAACAGTATTTTCAGGATTGAGTTTTGGCTCCTGTGGCAGATAGCCAATTTTAATGCCTGGTTGTGGGCGAGCTTCTCCCTCAATATCTTTATCAATACCCGCCATGATGCGCAGTAAGGTTGATTTACCTGCACCATTGAGACCAAGAACACCAATTTTTGCTCCGGGGAAAAAACTTAGAGAAATATTTTTCAGAATATGCCTTTTCGGGGGAACTATTTTACCAACCCGATGCATACTATAAACATATTGAGCCAATGTAGTTTACCTTTTAGTTAATCAGGAAATTTTTGAAATTTATTTGCGCTTATGGGGCTTGGATGGCGTATTTTACCCTAAATTTTACGTATCGTGTTGTTACCCGATTAGGATTAAATACAAACCTTCTATGGACGCAAACGGTAAAAAATTATCTGTGCGGAACGTCTATGTATGAATGCTATTGCCGTTCCAAATCGTTGATTGTATTCACTACTGAATGGAATACCAATAGGGTTATCTATGGCTTTATAAAATAAACATTTTCCGAATTTGTATCTTTTATACCCCATAAGTTGTAATAAATCACATCAATAATATGATTATAATTACATAGCATTTTAGCTATGTGGTTGGCATTGTTCATTTGGGCACTGTTCATCTGATCGTTGATAGTCGTCTTCTGAAGGGGTAGTGGCAATGAGTAAGTGGCAGTATTTTGCAATGGCTGTGGGTATGTTTTCTGTTGTTGCG
The DNA here is from genome assembly GCF_963897815.1 of Xenorhabdus sp. Sc-CR9. Lineage (NCBI taxonomy): Bacteria > Pseudomonadati > Pseudomonadota > Gammaproteobacteria > Enterobacterales > Morganellaceae > Xenorhabdus > Xenorhabdus sp. Sc-CR9. The sequence continues at coordinate 38,836 of NZ_CAWQTY010000162.1, read as the reverse complement.
GGAGCGGCATATGCTGATTCTCTGAGCGTTCAACGTCAGCGATATCAAGAGATAAAACAAGCGTGGGATGCAAAGAATATGGTGAAAGTCGCACATCTGATGCCCACGTTGAAAAATTATCCCCTCTATCCCTATCTTGAATATCGTCAATTAACTCAAGATCTGGTGCTTGCCACTCCACAGCAAATTCAACATTTTATTCATACTTACCCTACTCTGCCGCCAGCACGTTCTCTGAACTCCCGATTTATTGATGTACTGGCAAGTAATGGCGATTGGCCCGGTATTCTGGCATTCAGTCCCAATCCCCCAAGTACAGTAGTAGAAAGCTGTAACTATTACTTTGCCCAATGGGCCACAGGCCACCAGCAGGTTGCATGGAAAGGAGCTGAATCGATTTGGCTAAGTGGCAACTCATTGCCAGATAATTGCAATAAACTGTTTGATGTCTGGGAACAAGATGGATATTTATCTGCGCATTTAATTTTGCAGCGTATCGAATTGGCGCTGAAAGAGAATAACGTCACTCTCGTTACCTATCTGGTCAAACGCTTGCCGTTAGATTATCGAGGTTTAGGATCAAGTTTGATCAAGCTGCAACAAAATCCGGCGCTGATTGAGCGATTTGCCACAACTACAGCACCAACGGATTTTACCCGTTCGGTTATCATGACAATCTTTTCTCGTTTTGCCCGTGAAAATGCTGAACTGGCCAGAGTAAGTATTCCCGTATTTGCTCGGGCGCAAAAAATGAATGACACCGAGAGGCAGCAACTAAAAGATATCGTTGCATGGCAATTGATGGGGGATATTACGCCGGAACAGGCAAAATGGCGGGACGAGAGTATTCGTAATTCACAATCTATCAAGTTGCTTGAACGCCGTGCCCGCTTAGCATTGAGGGATGACGATTATGTAGATCTTGGAAAATGGTTAACCTTGTTGCCAAAAACGACTTTACAGCAAGATGAGTGGCGATATTGGAGTGCGGTTCTCTTGTTCAAACAAGGAAAAACAGCTGAAGGCAATGCTATATTACGTAAGCTGACAGAACACCGCGGTTTTTATCCCATGGTAGCAGCCCAAAAACTGCATATACCCTATCCTCTGATCATTAATAAGGCAGAAAAACCTGATTCTTCTATTTCGAATATGCCAGAAATTCGGCGCATCCGTGAGTTACTGCACTGGAATATGCATGATCTGGCTCTCTCAGAATGGGTTAGTTTGGTTTCCTCGCAAGGTCAGCTGAAGCAGGAACAATTGGCACGCTATGCGTTTGAGCAGCACTGGCCTGCGTTCAGTGTTCAAGCGACTATCACGGGAAAAATGTGGGATCATCTTGAAGAACGTTTCCCATTGGCATGGCGCAACGAATTTGCAAACTTTACATCAGACAAAGATATTTCACCAAGTTATGCGATGGCGATCGCCCGTCAGGAAAGTGCATGGAATCCACAGGCTCGTTCCTCTAAAGGTGCCAGTGGGTTAATGCAAATCATGCCAAAAACCGCAGAACATACAGTGAAGAGTAAAAAGATTCAAGGCTATGTCAGCAGTAGCCAATTAATGAACCCGGCCATGAATATTAAGATTGGCACTGCCTATCTGGATTCGGTTTACCAACGTTTTGACAATAACCGCATTCTCGCAAGCGCCGCCTATAACGCAGGCCCTACAAATGTTGTTCGTTGGTTGGCCAATACCTCCGGGCACCTTGATCCGATCGCTTTTATTGAGAGCATTCCTTTCACTGAAACACGCTCTTATGTCAAAAACGTCCTTGCTTATGATATGTTCTACCACAATTTTATGGGGAAAATGTCGAACATACTGACTAAGGCTGAATGGCAGAGACGTTATTAATTTGACAAATAAATATGATATGCTGCCGTACTAGTTCAATAGTATGGCAATTAATATATGACACAAAATCATTTAATTGATCCGGCACTATCGCCGGAAGATAGTGATGACTGGCTCGCTTTTGTTGCGTTGTTACAAACCGCATTTGAACAAAATTTGCAACATTCTATTTTACAGCTATTATTGACTCCCGATGAACGAACCGCCTTGTCTACCCGGGTTCGGATTATTCAGGAATTGATGCGTGGGCAAATGAGTCAGAGAGAGCTGAAAAACGAGCTGAGTGTCGGTATTGCAACCATCACTCGTGGCTCCAATAGCTTAAAATCAGCCCCGACTCATGTGAAAAACTGGCTAGAGGCACAGTTATTAAAATAGCGGTTATGATACCCAGTGGATTTCGGGTTGCGGTCAACAGAACTGTGGCTAGAAAAACTAAAGGGATAAATGATGAGTTATAGTCATTGAAAAATAACAGCTGAATTAACTATTGGGGTCATACAATCGTGACCCCAATTATTCCCAAGCTACGATGTTATTGAGTATGCTGCTAAAATGGGTTATTCAACTCTTTGTAAATTTCATGATGGATAGGTACAAGAGCCAATATCAGAGCTTGATGATAAACGCTGGTGCGGGTCAGAATACCGTTGGTAAAAAAGCCGATTGCACCACCTTGCTGCTTAATATTGTCGATGCCCGCCACGTCAGCCATTTCGTGACCAAGCTCGCGTCCCTCACGAATACCTTCCAATACTTTGTCAGGCAGCATCAGACTGGCAGAACGAGATTCTCCCCGAATTTGTTTATGCTCAATGACCATCCAAGCAAACGTCATGTCATCTTCAATTCCAGCTTCAACGCCAACCCAAAAATCAGCTTCAGGTCTGACTTGGCGGGCAGCCATGACTCGATGACGGGCACCTGTGCGGGTTTCAGTATTACCAATAGGTTGTTGAGGTACGCTGCTGTCTACGTTGACATCTTCTATACGGTAAGTGCCTGGGCCAAATACATCATCGAATGCAAGGCTAATCGCTTTTATTTTCGCAGGGTTAGTTGTTGCTGCAATAACGTGGTACATAATAAATAAATTATCCTTTGAATTATTTCATGATGCAGTATAACGGAAATTAAATATGTTACAGGTCTATCTTGTTCGTCATGGCGAAACCGAATGGAACGTGGCTCGTCGTATTCAGGGGCAATCTGACAGTCCTTTGACTGAAATTGGCCGCAGCCAGGCTCACTTAGTCGCTCAAAGAATAAAATCAGAGAACATTACCCATATTATCACCAGTGACCTCGGTCGAACACGTCAAACAGCAGAAATCATCGCTGAAGCCTGTGGATGTGAGGTAATACTGGAGCCGCGTTTGCGGGAGTTACATATGGGGGTACTGGAGAATCGCGAACTGTATTCCCTCACATCAGAAGAGGAATCCTGGCGTAAAAGTCTGGTCGATGGTACACCGAATGGGCGGATACCAGAAGGTGAATCGATGAGCGAATTGGCAATCCGCATGCGGGCCGCACTGGAAAATTGCCTCAACCTGCCGACAGGCAGCCGCCCGCTGCTAGTCAGTCATGGCATGGCTCTTGTGAGTCTGCTCTGCTCGGTTCTGGGTCTTCCTGCCAATTCAGAACGTCGCCTGAGGCTGAGAAACTGCTCTATTTCACGGGTAGATTACCAGAATAGCCCATGGCTGGCTCCGGGTTGGATCATTGAAACAGCGGGCGATATCACACATCTTGATCTGCCCGCCTTGGACAAATTACAGAATTAATGTTCGATTGGGATGAGATACTCAAATTCCGTAACATGGCTTTGAGTCTCATCCTCCATATTCTTCCAGTCAAGATTGGTGAGATAGTATCGCTCGACATCATATCCCTTCCTGCGAGTGATATTCAATTTAGGCAGACAAACGCTGTAAACTGTAAAAAGGAAATCCTGTACTTGTTCTTTGTCACCGAAATAACTGAATGAAATATAATCCCCGCCCGGCAAAGGAACCGGACGACTATCCCTGGTATTAAAGGTCGCGTATTCTGGCTCTATCGCTGTGGTATAGAGCACGGTGTGTTCATCTTCATTCTCTGCACTGAGCGTAGTATGGTGCAATCCGTAAAGTCTGGGTGGCAATACCTCAGCATCCTGTAGATAGTTAATCCAAAAGTCATGGCGCAAACTCTGACAAGCTGTTGACCATTCTTCCAGCCCAAAGCTGCAAGTATGCTCTGTGCCGATAAGCAGTTTATCTTCTAATGTAACGAATTTGTGCGCAGGCAACGGTTTATTGTCCAACAAAATCGGGGGGCATATCCCCGTTGCGCACCACTCTTCACTCCGGCGATAGGATGCCGGAGTTCGATCAAATTGTTTTTTGAAAGCCCTCGTGAAAGTTTGTTGTGAATCAAAACGATATTGCAGAGCAATGTCTAGAATTGGGCGGCTGGTTAAACGTAATGCAATGGCGGCTCGGGATAATCTTCTTGCGCGGATATAAGAGCCAATTGCCTGACCCGTCACGTCCTTGAACATGCGTTGTAAGTGCCATTTGGAGTAACCAGCTTTTGCTGCAACGTTATCGAGGGATAGTGGACGATCTAAATTATTATCCAACCAATGCAGCAGATCCCGAATAATGTTGGTTTGGTCCATACATCTCCCTAAGTCATCAAGACAGAAAGAAAACAAATATTAATATGAAACAATTTATTAAATTGAAAACAAAAATATTTTTCTAAAAATAGATATGTTGTGTAATTTGATTGATAATCAACACCTATCTTTCTCCAAAGATAAAAAACATGAATTTTAGACCACTGACTCTCGTTTGGCACATAGAGGGTTACTTTCAAATACTGTCTTCACCTCTTACCACGATAACCTTGTTTTCACTGTAGTTAATGATTAATCAATCCTTATTATCACCCTGTATATTATTAACATGCAAATAGTATCTAAAAGGCAGTCCTATGCAAATAGGCTTATTGTTGAATTTATGTTGTAAATCAAACAACAATAACCAAATTAAACAAGTTTAATCTTGGAATAAATTAATAGCAGATTCAACAATATGTCAAGCATTGTCTTGGTTAATTAGATAATTAATTGAATTAAAATAAAATTATCGACGTACGTGATGAATATTGCTCTAGTTCCAGTGACCTTGACAACTTTCTAAAAACGGTGTTTATGCTAATAACAATTGCTTGCGAAAGTAAAATCAGCGGCAGCGATAGATTTCAAGACCACCACTTACTCGTCTTGGACGTCTATTCAGCTATAATGCCGTAATTTTTCATTATAGATATATTTACAGTGGAAATGTTCTAATTAAAACCATTTACTTAGATTATATGTGAATGACAGATATTTTCACTGTATTTATTTAATTAAAGTGGATTAAATATGGTAATAATCAAGAAAATAGTGATAGCAGCTACCTTGCTCTTTTCCCCTGTAATTCTGCATGCTGAAGAGATCGGTTCTGTTGACACCGTATTCAAGCTTTTTGGCCCTGATAACAAAATTGTGATCGAAGCCTTTGATGATCCAGATGTTAAAAATGTCACTTGTTATTTGAGTCGGTCAAAAACGGGGGGCATCAAGGGAGGTTTAGGATTAGCGGAAGATACATCTGATGCTGCCATATCCTGCCAGCAAGTTGGCTCAATAGAATTGGCAGACAAAATCAAGAATTCGTCCAAAAAAGGACAAGTTGTTTTCCAGAAACGCACTTCTTTGGTATTTAAAAAGCTTCAAGTTGTCCGTTTCTACGACTCTAAACGTAACTCACTTATCTATTTAACTTACTCTGATAAAGTGATTGACGGTTCTCCGAAGAATGCGATCAGTGCCGTGCCAATTATGCCGTGGAAAGAGTAAATATTCCGCTGAAAATTGACCGTTAAGCATAAGAAAAGCCCTGATGTTGTAAAACATCCGGGGCTTTTTGACAGAAACGGTATTTACCTGTAACGGTGTGAATTAGTCTTCTAAGTCACCACAGAAACGGTAACCTTCGCCGTGGATGGTCGCAATGATTTCTGGAGTATCGGGTGTCGATTCAAAATGTTTACGGATACGACGAATAGTAACGTCCACAGTACGATCGTGAGGTTTCAGTTCACGGCCTGTCATCTTTTTCAGCAATTCTGCACGAGTCTGGATTTTTCCTGGATTCTCACAGAAGTGCAGCATCGCACGGAACTCACTGCGTGGCAGTTTATACTGATCACCCATAGGGCTAACCAGAGAACGGCTGTTGATATCCAGCCCCCATCCATTGAATTTATAGCTTTCAACCTGACGACGTTCTTCGCCAGAATGACTCAGATTCATTGTCCGTGAAAGCAAATTCCGTGCACGAATGGTTAACTCACGCGGATTAAATGGCTTGGTTATATAGTCATCAGCACCGATTTCTAGACCAAGGATTTTATCCACCTCATTGTCACGGCCAGTCAAGAACATCAGTGCGACATTCGCCTGCTCACGTAATTCACGGGCAAGGAGTAACCCATTTTTACCTGGCAGATTAATATCCATAATCACTAAATTGATATCGTTATCTGACAGAATGTTGTGCATTTCTGAACCGTCAGTGGCTTCATAAACGACATACCCTTCAGCTTCAAAAATGCTTTTAAGGGTATTGCGTGTGACAATTTCGTCTTCAACAATCAAAATGTGCGGGGTTTGCATGGTTGCTACCTAAAATCGCTAAAAAACAGAATCCGTATGACATAAGCTGTTGTTATAAATAGAAAAAATTATGATCTTGTTCTGAATAACAGAAAACCAACCTATGCCCAAGTAAACTTTTGATATGTTTTACGCTAAAAGCCAGCGTCGCTTTTTTTGGAGGGTACATACCCGAAAAAACCCGATTTAAACAAGGCCCTATATTAGTCTATTAACAGCAATATAACAGCTAGTAATGCATTTGCCTTCTAAAAAAAACTAACTTTTGTTGATACATATCAAAATCAATTGTAGCACGTTAACATTGATTGTAATTGTTAATTTTACTTTGGTGCATTTGTTATTAAATTGAATAAAATATGTTAACTAACATAAGGCTATTTGAATGGTTGGGAGGATTAATTCAACACTCAAACGTCCAAACGCGCATGTTTTTATCATAAAGACAAAATAATTACAAAATATGTTTTTTGTAAAATTAAATGCTGGGGAATAACGCATAAAACCAGATAATGAGTTGCCTTTTTTGTCATATTTTGAATCATTACAATACAGGAAATGACGTTTTTTTCTTCTTTCTCCATAAAAAATATTTGACATTGACCACACTTTAATTTAACCAATATAGGGTCAAACGAATACAAAAAGACAGACAGGAAAATTATGCGTCACTACAGCCCGAAAAAAATGGTTACTACAAAAACCATTACTACGATTACCACCGGAACGACAAGTTGCGGTGCGGGCTAACGCGTATACACAAAATAGAAAGCCCGTATCCCACAAGATACGGGCTTTTTTTTGGACAAAAATCAGGCCGGAGAGATAAAGTTAATGCGAGTATTGAAATTTGGGGGCACTTCAGTTGCCAATTACCAGCGTGTACTGAGTGTTGCAGACATCGCCGAAAATGAGCTATCCCTTGGGCAAGTTGCCCTGGTACTCTCTGCACCAGCAAAAATCACCAACCATCTTGTGGCAATGATTGAGAAAACGGTTTCAGGGCAGGATGTTGTTTCCAATATCAGCGATGCTGCCCAAATCTTCAATGATTTGTTGTCAGGGTTGAAAAAGCATCAAGCGGGATTCGATTATGAACGCCTGAAAAGCATGGTGGAACGCGAATTTGCTAATCTGAAACAGACTTTGCATGGCATTTCCCTGTTAAAACAATGTCCAGATAGCATCAATGCAGCACTGATCTGTTGTGGTGAAAAGCTGTCCATCGCTATTATGGAAGCGCTGTTACAGGCCCGTGATTACAAAGTAACTGTCATTGATCCCGTCAAAAGCTTATTGGCGCACGGTTATACTCTCGAATCGACTGTTGATATTCATGAATCTTCCAAGCGCATTGCTGAACTTAATATTCCTTCTGACCATATTATCCTCATGGCCGGTTTTACCGCTGGTAATGAAAATGGAGAATTAGTGGTACTGGGGCGCAACGGTTCTGATTATTCAGCCGCCGTGCTGGCAGCTTGTTTACAGGCAGATTGTTGTGAGATCTGGACTGATGTTGATGGCGTTTATACTTGTGATCCGAGGGTTGTTGCCGATGCACGCTTACTGAAAAGCATGTCGTATCAAGAAGCAATGGAATTATCTTATTTCGGTGCGAAAGTTCTCCATCCACGCACCATTTCCCCCATCGCCCAATTTCAAATTCCTTGCCTCATTAAGAACACTGCCAATCGCTACGCACCGGGTACTTTCATTGGTAATGGCCAACACGATGACAGCATGCCTATCAAGGGCATTACCAACCTGAATCACATGGCGATGATCAATGTCTCCGGCCCCGGAATGAAAGGCATGGTTGGGATGGCCGCACGGGTATTTTCCGTTATGTCCCGCAAAGGCATTTCTGTTGTGTTAATCACACAGTCGTCCTCAGAGTACAGCATCAGTTTCTGCGTACCACAAAACGAGCTGATAAAAGCGCAGAAGGCCCTGACAGAAGAGTTTTATCTGGAACTGAAAGATGGTGTGCTTGATCCCATTGATGTGATGGATAACCTTGCCATAATTTCTGTCGTTGGGGATGGTATGCGTACTCAACGCGGAATTTCTGCCCACTTTTTCTCTGCATTAACACGAGCCAACATTAATATTATTGCCATTGCACAGGGTTCTTCTGAGCGTTCCATTTCTGCCGTAATTGAAAATAATGCGGCAACCACAGCAGTTAGGCTCTGCCACCAGATGTTGTTCAACACCGGGCAAGTTGTTGAAGTCTTTGTTATCGGTGTGGGTGGTGTGGGTAGTGCGTTGATAGAACAGATCCGCCGTCAGCAGGCATGGCTCAAACAAAAACATATTGATTTACGTGTCTGTGGGATCGCCAACTCCCGCGCTCTGTTGACCGATATGCAGGGTATCTGTCTGGATAACTGGCAGCAGGCGCTCTCAGAAGCCACTGAGCCGTTTAGCCTGAGTCGTCTTATCCGCCTCGAAAAAGAGTATCACCTTCTGAATCCAGTTATTGTCGACTGCACTTCTAATCAGGCGATCGCGGAACAATATGTCAGCTTCCTCAATGATGGTTTTAACATTGTCACACCGAATAAAAAAGCCAACACCCTGACTATGGATTATTACCACCAAATCCGTCAGGCAGCAGGGAAATCGAAGCGCAAATTTTTGTATGACACTAACGTAGGAGCCGGTCTGCCTGTTATTGAAAACTTGCAGAACCTCCTCAATGCGGGAGATGAATTAGTGCAATTCAGCGGAATTCTGTCTGGTTCACTCTCTTATATCTTCGGAATGCTGGATGAAGGTATGACACTTTCACAGGCCACTTTGCTGGCAAAAGAGAAAGGTTTCACGGAACCCGATCCACGGGACGATCTCTCTGGCATGGATGTCGCCCGCAAGCTGCTGATTTTGGCACGTGAGGCGGGTTATGAACTGGAATTGGAAGATATCCATGTTGAGCCAGTATTGCCGGCTTCATTCGATGCCAATGGTACTGTTGACAATTTCTTGCAACGTTTGCCTCAACTGGATCAAGCATTCAGTCAACGTGCTGCTGATGCCGCAGAACAAGGGAAAGTTTTGCGCTATGTTGGCCTCATTGAACAAGGCCGTTGTACGGTGAAAATTGTTGCTGTTGATGGTAATGATCCACTTTACAAAGTCAAAAATGGCGAAAATGCGTTGGCTTTCTACACCCGTTATTATCAACCTATCCCACTCGTACTGCGTGGTTATGGTGCGGGGAATGATGTAACGGCAGCCGGCGTTTTTGCTGATATATTACGCACTCTGTCATGGAAATTGGGGGTTTAATGGTAGTCAGGATTTATGCACCTGCCTCTATAGGGAACGTTGGCGTCGGATTTGATGTGCTCGGCGCCGCAGTTTCTCCTGTTGATGGCTCGTTGCTTGGGGATTGTGTTTCCGTCAGTGGATCTGAAAGTTTCAGACTGAATAATAAAGGACGATTTGTCGGTAAATTACCTACCAATCCCGAACACAATATTGTCTACCAATGCTGGCAACTTTTTTGTCAGCGGCTGGGAAAAGAACTGCCTGTTGCTATGACATTGGAAAAAAACATGCCAATTGGTTCTGGGCTGGGTTCCAGTGCCTGTTCTGTGGTTGCGGGTTTGGTGGCATTGAACGAGTACGCTGACCGTCCGTTTAACTGTGACCAATTGCTGGATATGATGGGAGAGTTAGAAGGGCGACTTTCCGGCGGCGTTCACTATGATAACGTTGCCCCCTGCTATTTAGGCGGATTGCAGTTGCTCTTGTCACAGGAAGCGCCATTCTGCCAGCCAATCCCTGCATTTGATGATTGGTTGTGGGTAATGGCTTACCCCGGCATCAAAGTATCAACATCAGAAGCCCGTGCTATCCTGCCACAGCACTATTCCCGTCAGGATATTATTGAGCACGGACGTCATTTTGCAGGATTCATTCATGCCTGCCATACCCAGCAATCAGAACTGGCTGCCGAATTAATGAAAGATGTTGTTGCGGAACCTTATCGTGCGCAGCTCTTACCCGGATTTGCCAGCGCACGTGATACGGTCAAAAAACTGGGGGCGCTGACATGCGGTATTTCCGGTTCAGGCCCAACACTCTTTGCAATTTGTAATGAAATGACGGTAGCCGAAGAAGTCGCACAATGGCTGCAACAGCATTACGTACAGAATGATGAAGGCTTTGTACATATTTGCCGTCTGGATCTCGCAGGCGCACGACAGGTAGGGTAATCATGAAATTATATAACTTAAAAGACAGCAGCGAGCAGGTCAGTTTTTCTCAGGCGGTAAAACAGGGATTAGGCAAACAGCAGGGACTCTTTTTTCCACAAGATTTACCGGAATTCAGTCGTGACAAAATTGATGAATTATTAAAATTAGATTTTGTCAGTCGCAGTCAGCAAATTCTTTCTGCCTTTATTGGTGATGAAATTTCCGCGGAGCAATTAGCCGATAGAGTTAAAAGCGCATTTGCTTTCCCTGCCCCCGTAACAAATGTCGAAAACGATATCGCCTCACTGGAGCTTTATCACGGCCCTACTTTGGCCTTCAAAGATTTCGGTGGTCGTTTCATGGCACAAGTCCTTGCACAAATCGCCGGAAAACAGCCCGTCACTATTTTGACTGCGACATCCGGTGATACTGGTGCCGCTGTTGCCCATGCTTTCTATGGCCTGGATAATGTACAAGTCGTGATTCTGTATCCCGAAGGGAAAATCAGCCCATTGCAGGAAAAACTCTTCTGCACGCTGGGTGGCAATATCCATACTGTTGCTATCAACGGTGATTTCGATGCTTGTCAGGCATTGGTCAAACAAGCGTTTGATGATGAAGAGCTGAAAAGCGCCTTGCATCTCAATTCAGCCAACTCAATTAATATCAGCCGGCTGCTGGCTCAAATCTGTTATTACTTTGAAGCTGTTGCACAAATCCCTGCTGAGAAACGTGAACAATTAGTCATTTCAGTGCCAAGCGGCAACTTTGGTAATCTGACTGCGGGGCTGCTGGCAAAATCAATGGGACTGCCGATGAAACGTTTCATCGCGGCAACCAATGTCAATGACACGGTTCCCCGTTATTTGGCAAAAGGTGAATGGCAGCCAAATAAGACTGTCGCAACGCTGTCCAATGCAATGGATGTCAGCCAGCCCAATAACTGGCCGCGCATTGAAGAGCTGTTCAAACGCAAAGGCTGGGCATTGAGTGATCTGGCAAACGGGGTTGTCGATGATGAAATCACGCAAAGCACCATGCAAGATCTGGCGGCAAAAGGCTATATTTCTGAACCACATGCCGCTATTGCTTATCGTATTTTACGTGATCAATTACAGGAAGGAGAATACGGCTTATTCCTGAGCACTGCTCATCCAGCCAAATTCAAGGACAGCGTTGAAGCGATCCTCGGTCAACCTCTGCCGTTGCCAGCAGAATTGGCAGAACGGGCAGATTTGGCCTTGTTATCTCACTTCTTACCTGCTGATTTCTCAACCTTGCGTGAATTCCTGATGGAAAGGGCACCGGAATAACACTGTATTTATCACTCCATCCACGTGTGGTGGAGTGATGCCTCTATTTGGTTGCTTAATGCTGCTCAGGACGTTTAAATACCAACTCATTTCCTTTGGAAAGAGACTCATCAAAAGCATAACCTTCCAAATTAAACTCCACCAGCCGCACAGGATCAGCCAATTGGTTCTGAATAATGAAACGGCTCATTAGCCCGCGGGCTTTTTTAGCATAAAAACTAATAACTTTATACTTGCCATTTTTTTCATCCAGAAAAACAGGCTTGATAATCTTAGCTGCCAGCTTTTTGCTATTTACTGATTTGAAATACTCATCCGATGCCAGATTCACCAGAACATCATCACCTTGCTGTTTCAATGCTGCATTCAGATTTTCAGTGATGCGATCACCCCAAAACTTATACAGATCTTTGCCACGCGGATTTTCCAGCTTAATGCCCATTTCCAAACGGTAAGGCTGCATCAGATCGAGAGGACGCAAAACACCATACAGGCCGGATAAAATTCTCAAATGCGTCTGGGCAAAATCAAAATCCTCAGCGGAGAAAGTTTCTGCCTGCATACCGGTATAAACATCGCCTTTAAACGCCAAAATCGCCTGACGGGCATTTTCCGGTGAGAAATTTGGCTGCCATTCACCAAAACGGGCAGCATTCAAACCCGCCAATTTATCACTAATACTCATTAAGCTACTGATTTGCGAAGGTGTTAAAGTTTGGCAGACATCAATCAATTGCTGAGATTCCTCCAGCAATTCAGGCTGACTATATTTCTCTGTCGGGAGCGTGCTTTCATAATCGAGTGTTTTTGCAGGTGAAATAGTAATAAGCATTATTTTTTCCTAACCAGATACTTTCGTGAGAGTTTATTATCTGCTTTATCGCAATGGTTTCAACGAATTCGTTTTATTGCCTCGTTGGAATTGGTACAGCCGCGCTTGGGCATGTTATTATCATGAGATGGCGAGGCAACATTACCAAATATTTTACGTATGTATAACGATGAGATATTAAACATGACCGATAAACTGACTTCCCTGCGTAAACTGACAACAGTAGTCGCAGATACCGGGGATATTGCAGCTATGAAACTGTATCAGCCGCAAGATGCGACCACCAACCCTTCTCTGATTTTGAATGCAGCTCAAATCCCAGAATATCGCCAATTGATCGACGAAGCCGTTACATGGGCGCGTGGTCAAAACGATTCTCGTGAGCAACAAATTATTGATGCTGGCGATAAATTGGCAGTCAACATTGGTCTGGAAATTCTGAAACTGATCCCTGGCCGCATTTCCACAGAAGTTGATGCCCGTCTGTCTTATGACACCGAAGCCAGCGTAGCGAAAGCAAAACGCCTGATCAAACTGTACAACGAAGCGGGTATCAGCAATGATCGCATCCTGATCAAACTGGCCTCCACATGGCAGGGAATCCGTGCTGCGGAACAACTGGAAAAAGAAGGCATCAATTGTAACCTGACCCTGCTGTTCTCCTTCGCACAAGCGCGTGCTTGCGCGGAAGCTGGCGTTTACCTGATTTCTCCATTCGTTGGCCGTATTCTTGACTGGTACAAAGCAAATGGTGACAAGAAAGAGTTCGCACCACACGAAGATCCAGGTGTGATTTCTGTTGCTGAAATTTATCAGTACTACAAAGAGCACGGCTACAACACTGTCGTAATGGGCGCAAGTTTCCGTAACTCTGGCGAAATTCTGGAACTGGCTGGTTGTGACCGCCTGACCATTTCTCCTGCTCTGCTGAAAGAATTGTCTGAAGCAGAAGGCGAAGTTGAATGCAAGCTGGGTTATGAAGGCGAAATCAAGGCACGCCCAGAACCAATGACTGAAGCTGAGTTTTATTGGGATCACCACCAAGATGCAATGGCAACTGAAAAACTGGCGGAAGGCATCCGTAAGTTTGCAATAGATCAGGGCAAACTTGAAAACATGATCGCCGATCTGCTGTAATTTCAAGCGATACGCTGTTTTTCTTTGTACAAAGGCGACTTGTTATGTCGCCTTTTGTTTAACTGAGGTTCGTATGAATATATTGCGCATTGGTCTCGTATCTGTTTCTGATCGGGCTTCAACTGGTATCTATCAGGACAAGGGCTTACCTGCACTGGAAACGTGGCTGAGTGAAGCAATTAGCACACCTTTTAGCGTAGAAACCCGTCTCATTCCTGATGAACAACTGCTTATTGAGCAAACCCTGTGTGAATTGGTCGATGAATTGGGATGTCATCTGGTGCTGACCACAGGCGGAACAGGGCCGGCACGCCGCGATGTCACACCAGATGCAACGCTTGCGATTGCCGATCGTGAAATGCCCGGCTTCGGTGAACAGATGCGGCAAATCAGCCTTCAATTTGTACCAACAGCGATTCTGTCCCGTCAGGTAGGCGTAATCCGCAATCAGGCGTTGATTTTGAATCTTCCCGGCCAACCAAAAGCCATCGCAGAGACACTCGAAGGCTTGAAAGACGAGAATGGCAAGGTGCTTGTATCAGGAGTTTTTGCCAGTGTTCCTTACTGCATCCAGCTTCTGGACGGCCCTTACGTGGAAACTGATGAATCCGTTGTGGCTGCATTCAGGCCAAAAAATGCCCGTCGTTAATATCTGTTGATTTTAATTTTTGCCAGCAAAAGGCGATCTCCTGAAAGGTTCTGAACCTGCTCAGAACCTTTGCGGACAAATCAAAATTGGGTATAAACCCGCTTACTCGCTCAAGCTGTGACCATTAGTTTCAATCACCTGTTTATACCAATGGAAGCTTTTCTTGCGGCGACGTTCCAACGAACCTGTTCCCTGCTCATTCTGATCAACGTAGATATAACCGTAGCGTTTGGTTATCTCACCTTTCGAAGCACTCACTAAATCAATCGCCCCCCAGCTGGTATATCCCATCACATCCACACCATCTTCAATGGCTTCCCTGACCTGAATAAGATGATCGTTAAGGTATTGAATACGATAGTCATCCTGAATACTACCGTCTGCTTCTGGCGTATCTTTAGCCCCCAATCCATTCTCAACAATGAATAAGGGCTTCTGGTAACGATCCCACAATAGATTCAATACAGTGCGCAAACCGAGGGGATCTATCTGCCATCCCCACTCTGAGCTGGGCAAATGAGGATTGGTTATCATATGCAGGATATTGCCCTGCTCTTTCAGGTCTTCCGATTCATCCGCTGTTGTACAGCCACTCATGTAATAACTGAACGAAATAAAATCGACTGTATTTTTCAAATCCAGTCGATCTTGCTCAGTAATATTCAACTCAATGCCATTTTCGCGGAAATAACGCAACATATAACCCGGATAGCGCCCTCGACTTTGAACATCACCAAAAAATAACCATTTTTGGTTTTGCTGAAGAGTCTCCAGAACATCCTCCGGTTTACACGTTAATGGATACATTAAACCACCAAGCAACATATTACCAATTTGGGCATCAGGAATGATTCTCCGGCACTGCTTCACCACGCGGGCACTGGCAACTAACTGATGGTGGATAGCCTGATAGATTTCAGACTGGCTGCTGTCTCTCGGTAACCCGACGCCTGTCAGTGGCTCATGCAGAGACATATTGATCTCATTGAATGTCAGCCATAATTTCACTTTCTTCTGGTAGCGGGTAAATACAGTACGAGCGTAATGCTCAAAGAAATCGATCAGCTTACGATTGCCCCATCCGCCATATTTTTTCACCAACATCCAAGGCATTTCATAATGAGATAGCGTGATCAAAGGCTGAATACCGTACTTTGCCATTTCATCAAATAACCTGTCATAAAACGCCAGCCCTGCTTCGTTGGGCTGTACCTCATCACCATTTGGAAAAATGCGGCTCCATGCGATAGATGTCCGCAGGCATTTAAAACCCATTTCTGCAAATAAGGCGACATCTTCGGGATAACGGTGATAAAAATCGATGGAAATATCTTTCAGGTATGGGGTTTCATTTGACGCGCCACGTTCAATAACAGGGCCAATAATGCCCTTAGGCATAACATCTGATACAGACAGACCTTTTCCATCCGTCAAATAAGCACCTTCAACTTGATTGGCGGCAAGGGCGCCTCCCCACAAAAAATGCATTGGGAATCGTTTCATTCAAATTTCCTCTTATGAATACTTAACGAATAACAATGGTGAACCTTTTTCCATTTTTGATGCAGTAATACACTCAATAGATGAATAATTCTCACTGTTACTGACAATAATCAGGGTTATAAGATCAAATCCGGCATCCAGAATTGCCTGTCTGTCAAATTGGATTAATGCCTTCCCTGCTTTTCTGTGGGTAGATTGGTGATGGCAGGCAGGCCAAACATCCAGGTCAAAAGGGTAGAAATGATAAACGCCAGCAACGTACCAATAATTGCCCCCCATAATGTGTCATCAATGCCTGATGGAGGGATCATTTGAGTGAAGGTGAAAATATTAATCAGCCCCATTGAGTAGATGGCGCTTTGATAATAACCAATAACAGAGCCACCAATAGCACCAGCGATACAACCAAAAATAAACGGCCGTCGGTAAGGGAGAGTTACCCCATAAACCGCAGGTTCAGTGATACCAAAAATACCTGCGGTAACAGCAGAACCAGATAATACTTTCAATTTGGCATCTCGGGTGCGCAAGAAAACCCCCAAGGCCGCCCCCGTTTGCCCTATTATGGCAGGCAATAGCAAAGGAGCTAATGTATCGTGTCCCAAAACTGTCAGGTTATTGATCATGATTGGCACGAGTCCCCAATGCAGACCAAACATGACACAAACTTGCCAGATAGCGCCCATAATTGCCCCTGCCAGAGCTGGTGCAAATCCATATATGGCCTGATAACCATACGCCAATAATTGACTTAACCATGTCGCAGCAGGCCCGATGACAATAAATACAAGGGGAACAATCAACATTAGACAAACAAGGGGGGTAACAAAAGTTTTGATTGCAGCCGGAAGACAGGCATCTAGTTTTTTCTCTACTTTGCAGCTTAACCAAGAAGCAAGAATAATTGGGATCACTGACGAGCTGTAATTCAACAATGAGAGTGGAACTCCCATAAAGTATTCAGTTGTACTGCCGACAACAGTCGATGTTTCAAAAGCAGAAATGATTAAGGGATGCACTAATGCGCCACCAATTCCCATTGTAATAAAGGGATTACCGCCAAATTTTTTACCTGCCGTATAACCGAGCAATAGAGGAAAAAAGTAAAACAGCGAATCGCTGGCTGCATACCAGATATGATAAGTGCCGCTATCAGGTGATAACCAATTCAATGTAACAGCAACTGCAAGCAGACCTTTTAAGATACCGGAAGCAGCCATGACACCTAAAAAAGGAGTAAAAATACCGGAAATGATATCTATAAAATGGTTGAATAAATTGTCTTTCTTTCCCGTTGATTTTGTTGCCAGTTTTTCTTCATTGGTGGGACTCATTATTTGCTGGACAGCCTGATAGACATCTTTGACTTCATTGCCAATCACAACCTGAAATTGCCCTCCACTTTCAATAACCGTAATAATATCAGGGTGGGCTTTTAGTTTGTTGATATCAGCACGTTCATGATCCTGTAGTTTAAAACGTAGCCGGGTCGCACAATGGACAAGACTGACGATATTCTCTTTACCGCCAACGCCAGCAACTATTTCTTGGGCCAGTATCTGGTAATTCATGCCACTTCCCTCGTTTTCCGCATTGCATCTGCACCAAAATCCAGATAAAAAAACCTGACAACGCTATCTCCCACACTATAGAGAGAGTCGCTGTCAGGTTTTGCCTGCATACGCAGTAACAATCTATTTTCAATTTTATCTGCTTTTGGATACACCTCAATTTTCAGACGATAAAATGTGATTGTGATCGCTAGATGACATATTAACCGCTATTATTTTGATAATTGCGATTAAGTAAAAATTTGTCCTACGGTTTTACCTCAATGCGCATTCCCGCCTCTTTCCATCCCGAAAATCCCTTTTTAAATCTACGCGCTTTAATACCTTTGGCACGGAGCAATGCAAGAGCGTTGGCAGAAAGCACGCAATAAGGACCACGGCAATAGGCGATCAAATCCTGATAAGACGTTAATTCACCCAGCCGGTTTTCCAGTTCATCAACCGGAATATTGATAGCATTGGGCAAATGGCCCTGTTCAAACTCATCTTTTGGCCTGACATCCAATAAGGTCATGCTCTTCTGTTTGATCCTATCCAACAACTCTTCCCAGGAAATCGCCTCCTGATTGTTCGTATCATCGATCAACCTGCGCATTTCTGTGCGATTAAATTCAGCATATTGCTGGAGCACAGAGATAATTTCCATGACAGGCCCTTCACCCCAGCGATAAAGCACGTGTTTGCCCGATTTGCGGGATTGAAGTAGCCCCGATCGTTTGAGATGCTGAAGATGCTGGGAAGTATTGGCAATCGACAGACCGGAAAGCTCCGACAGGCTTTCCACGGATTGCTCAGTATCAATCAGACACTCAAGCAGTGTGAGACGATGAGTATTTCCCAGCACTTTGGCTATTTCCGCAATCTCAACAAGGAGTTGCTTATCAAACATTGACATCAGACTTCCAACACTATTACATTCAATGAATTTATTGAGTATGATAATATCAGAGTTTTTCAGGCATTTCGAGTGCCAACATATATCCAGTGAGTTTCAAAAGGCAATGCGATAGCAGAAGTGAGTAAGCGTAGCCGACAATGCAGCAGAATGAGTTCTGCGGCAACATGGGCTTGAAAGATAAAGGGTATAACTGACTAACGGTGAGTGATTATTGTATTCGGAGGATAGTAACACATGAATGAAGGACTGGAGTTTATTGTTTATTCTGTATTGATTGGTGCCGGAGCGACGGTTGTCATGGATCTCTGGGCTGTTTTTGTGAAACGCTTTTTCGGCATTTCCTCGCTGAACTATGGAATGGTGGGGCGCTGGCTTGGACACATTCCAAAAGGGCAATTTACCCATACAAACATTATGCAAGCTGAACCCGTGAAAAATGAAAGTGGAATCGGCTGGTTCGCCCACTATTTGATTGGCATCATTTTCGCTGGGTTACTGTTATTTATTTGGGGATTGGATTGGGCAAAAAATCCAACATTTTTGCCTGCCTTAATTACAGGTATCGTGACTTTAGTGGCTCCTTTTTTCATTCTGCAACCCGGTATGGGAATAGGGATTGCTGCCTCCAAAACCCCGGCACCTAATACAGCCAGGTTCAGGAGCCTAATGGCACATACTTCTTATGGTGTTGGGTTGTATTTAGCTGCGATCTTATTAACATTATTTTCTTAATCTTATTTCTGAATCACCGTCGATAAACTTTTTCCCGTTTATCGACGGCATTATCTATTTTAATCTCCATTTGTTTATTTTCATTCCTCATTATTATTTCAATCATTTATTTCTTACCAAGAATATTAAAATAATAAGCAAATTAATATAAATCCTGCTTGGTAAATAAATAATGATAATCTGAAAATTCATTATTATCATGAAGTTAAACTATAACTTAGTAATAAAACTTATGTAATAATAATTATTCATTCGATATCGTTATTAGATATAACACATGGTTATAAATGTGTTGAATTTATGTAACCGTACAAATACCATCAAACAAAAATTTGAATAATTAATAGGTAAGTATTGAGAAAAAACAATAGCACTTTGGAATTTTTTCATCCAAAACTATTCATATTTTTAATATCTAACCAATCACTCTGGCTATATTTTCGGGACTGTTTAATTTTGATCCTAAAAAATCAGGGCAAACAATTACACCCAATAAATTTCGAATTGTGGTGCGATGGCTGTAGTGCAGATTTCCAAAAGCATAGATAAGTAATATTTATAACTATGCAACGATACAACGGAAATAAGCCCATGCAGCCAACAAAACTGCAATCTGCAAGATAAAGGGTAAATACAACACCACATAGAGAAACTTTACTTTCTCGGTTACATGTAGGAGATAATGTATGCAACATTTTCTCAAGGCATTGCAAGGTTCTGGATTACAAGTTTTTATTTCTCCTGAATTATCTGAACTAGAAAATAAAAATGCGGACATAGAAACGTCCCAACTGATACAACAGATTCATGGGATGCTGCGCAATGCCTTACCGTTGAACACTGCCATGCCGATAGCAACAGAAGAAAATATTGCTGAGGCAGAAGACTTTCCATTAACGGATATTCAATATGCTTATTTGATAGGCCGTAACCCCGGATTGGAATTGGGTGGACTAACCAGTTGCCTGTATACCGAATGGGATATGACTTCTTTAGATATCACGGCACTCAATGATGCTCTGAATAAAATCATTGAATATCATCCCATGTTACGAGCCACTTTATCTTTGGACGGGCAGCAACGAATTTTACCTTCCCCGTTGACCTATACCATTTCTACTCAAGATGGCAGGACATGGACTGCATCAGAAAAAGACGAACAACTGGCAATGATCCGCCACGAAATGGAGACGCAATTACTGCCAGTGGATAAAGCACCGACATTCAATATACGGGCAACAAGACTGAGTGATGATATTACCCGCCTGCATATCTATTTTGATTTGATGTTTGTGGATCTACATAGTGTCCGTGTGATACTGCGTGATTGGTGGCAAGTTTATCAGGGGCATGGCCTACACACTTTACCTGACAGCATGGATTTTCGCAGTTACATCAAATCGGAACGTTATTTACAGGGGCAACCCCAAGGGCTGCGTGATAAAGCCTATTGGGAACAGAAAATTGAGAGTCTGCCTCCGTCGCCTGAACTGCCTCTGAAAAATGTCCCTGAGTTGATTTCTCCGCCTTCTTTCAAGCGTTACAGTCGAAAAATCAATGCTGAAACACTACTGGCGCTCAAGAAAAAAGCGGAATTGCGCAAACTGACGCTGGAATCTGTATTCCTCGGCATATATGCAGAAGTGCTGCGTCAATGGTCGAAGCGTCAGGCTTTCACACTGACTATCACTCAGTTTGGGCGCCGTTCCTATTTTGCCGGCATTGAGAATGTGGTCGGTAATTTCCTGCAACCCATGTTGCTGGGAATACATGGCACTGAGACAGAAAGCCTTAGCGAACGTGTAATACAGATCCAGACTGATTTGATGATGAATCGCTGGCATTCTTCCTACAATGGCGTTCAGGTTTTAAGGGAACTGACCCGACGCAACCACGGCAGCCGTGCAGCGGCAGCGCCTGTCGTATTCAGCAATACCCTCAACTCTGATTTAGACGAGGTTGTAACAAATGTGGGCTGGGCGGAAGCCACGCAAGTCTATAGCAGCAATCAAACCCCACAGGTATGGCTGGAAAACCAAATTGTCCGCGTTGATGGGCTTGTCCAAATTAACTGGAACACAGTCAACGAACTCTTCCCTGACGGTATGGTGGAAGCTATGCTGGACGCTTATCTGACGCTGATTACAGCTTGCGCGGAAGATGATTCATCATGGGATAAGACTTCATCATTGGTGCAGTTACCTAAATCCGATCTGGCAGAACGGGTGGCAGCCAATGCAACGGATACCGATTTTGACATGAAGCTTCTGCATGAAATGATTTTGCATGCTGCGGAAAAATTCCCCGATGCAATTGCACTTGTGCAGGGAGAAAATCAAATCACCTACTCGGAAATGGTGAACAAAGCCGGAGCAATCGCACAGCAAATTTGCACTTCTGTCCAGATTAATCCCAATGATATTGTCGCGGTATCCATGCCACAAAGCCCGGATTTAGTGATCGGATTATTGGGTGTCCTTATGTCAGGCGCGGCTTACGTGGCAATCGATCCTCAACTTCCCGCTGAACGCCGCATGAGCCTGCTTAACCGGTGTACAGCAAAATGTATCATTACTGCCAGCACAGTGTTTAAACAGGATGAATTTGCCGATGTATTCCGGATCAATCTGGATGAATGCCCCATGCATAGTACTATGGATATAGGGCAAATGACCTCAAAGCAGGGGCTGGATGATCTGGCTTATGTCCTCTTTACCTCCGGTTCAACCGGAGAGCCTAAAGGGGTTATGGCTTCCCATCGTAATTCTGTAAATACGGTGCTTGATATTAATCACAAATTCCAAGTGACAGAACAAGACTCGGTATTATCTGTCGCACCGGCAGGTTTCGATTTGTCTGTCTATGACTATTTCGGGCTATTGGGCGTGGGAGGAAAAGTTATCTTAGCAATGCCTGAAACTGCCAATGACCCGAAAATCTGGCTGGAGCTGCTGGTCGAACATCAAATCACTATCTGGGATAGCGTTCCCGCTCCCGTCAAAGTGCTGGTAGACAGAAATGAATCTGCATTGGCCGAAACAAAACTCAGGCTGATTCTTATGAGCGGCGATTGGATACCTGTCGATCTGCCAGAACGCATTCGGGAAAATCTGCCGAATACGGCGATCATCAGTCTTGGCGGAGCCACCGAAGGCTCTATCTGGTCGATATATTATCCCATTGAAAAAATAGATAAAAACTGGAAAAGCATTCCCTATGGCAAACCGCTGGCAAACCAGACCTTCCATGTTTTGAACAATTGGTTCCTCCCCTGTCCCAAATGGGTCACAGGAGAACTCTATATCGGCGGAGACGGCGTGACTCAGGGTTATTTGGGAGATGCCGAAAAAACCGCACTGCGCTTTATTACTCATCCCATTACGGGCGAGCGATTGTACAGAACGGGAGACTTGGGGCGCTATATTGCGAATGGATTGATAGAAATTCTGGGACGTGAAGATAATCAGGTGAAAATCAATGGATATCGCATTGAATTGGGTGAAATTGAAGCTTGTCTTCTGGCTCACCAAAATACCAGCCATGTCGTTATTGACGCCCCTGTCCATGCCAAAACCGGCCAACGGCATATCGTCTCCTATATTGTTCCGGTCAATGCAGAGACTTTGCACGAGCCTAGTCATTTTCAGGATCAACTAAGGGAACTGGCGCGGAAAACATTACCCTCTTATATGGTACCCAGTTATTACATCCTGCTGTCCCACATGCCATTAACCAGTAATGGAAAAATTGACCGTAAGTCACTGCCTCACCCTTGGTCTGATACCGAAGAGAACACCGATTCTATGGTTGAGCCGGTTAATGAGATAGAAGCAAAGATCCTTAAACTCTGGCAGGCACAACTTCAGCATGATGATTTTGATGTCACTGATGGCTTTTTTGATATTGGTGGTGATTCACTTCATGCCGTAGGCTTGCTCAGTGCATTGAGGCAGGAGTTTAAGATCACGCCGGTAGGCGAACAAGACATTATTGAAGGACTGTTCATGAACTCCAATATTCAGTCTTTTTCTCGCATTATCGAGACAATCATTCAATCTCAAGCGGTGAATGACCTATGACCAAGACACACGATTATTACGATTACATTATCGTGGGCGGAGGTTCGGCGGGATGCGTAGCTGCATCACGCCTGTCTGAAAATGGCATGAAGTCCGTACTGCTGATTGAAGCAGGCCACACTTCTGATATTCACAACCCTGCCAGCCCGCTCAGAGACGCTTCACGCCTGGTACTGGAGGGATATAACTGGGATTATGAGGCTAATGTACGCAATGAAGATCGGTTCACTGATCTCATTCCATCTTCTGTGCCTACGCAGAAAGACAAGCAGACGACCCGCAAACATAAAGGACGCAGGCCATTCAATTATCGGGTAGGAAAAGTACTCGGCGGCTCTTCTGCGGTTAACGGTGCCATCGCCCTGAGAGGCTTTCCGAGCGATTTCGAACAATGGGTAAAAATGGGTTGTCCCAACTGGTCTTGGGAGCAAGTTCTGCCGTGGTTCAAGCATCTGGAGCATGATGTCGATTATATCAATGATGACAACCATGGCTCACAAGGGCCAATGTGTCTGCGCAGACCGCCAAATGGTGAGATCCATCCCCTTGATATGGCTTTTGCCCATGCCTGCGAACAGTCTGGCGTCCCTTATGCCGATGACCTTAATGTCGGTGAAGAACCCGCCGTAGGCCCTGTTCCTGCCAATGTCATCAATGGTGCCGAAAGGGTGGATGTCTATCGTTCATACCTTGAGCCGGTTTTGCAGAGAGAAAATCTGCACATTATGACTGATGCGCTGGCTGCACAGATCACCTTTAACGGTACTGTCGCTTCTGGTGTAAAAGTTATTCAGGCGGGAAAAGAGCTGATTTATCGAGCAGAACATATTGTTCTCTGCGCCGGTGCCATTGGCTCAGCTGCGTTGTTACAACGATCAGGCGTGGGTGATCCCGACCATCTGAATTCATTGGATATTCCGATTATTGCGGAAGTACCCGCCGTTGGCAGAAATTTAACGGATCATGCGTCAGTCGTATTATGGGCCCTTCCCAAAGCGGGAGTCTGTACAACAGGTCTGCCGTGGCGTCAAATTGCGGCCCGCATCAGCAGTGGTTATGACGCAAAAGTCGATGTACAAATTGGTCTGCTGAATAATGTTGCCAGCGATACCGTGCCGGGTTTCAGAGATCGAGTTGCTTATCCCATGTTGGTTGGAGCGTCCGTGATGCTGATGCGCCCGCAGGCACTGGGGCGCGTTTTTATCAGTAGTGCCGATTTGACAGCACTGCCCGAAATTGATCTGCCCCTCACTCGCAGTACGGCAGATATCGCCCGTCTTGTGGGCGGCGTACGCAAAATTTGGGAAGTTTTACAGCATCCAGAAGTCGATTCCTTCCTTGACGGCATTCAATTTTGGTCTCACTCCATGATTTATAACGACGAAATCATGAACAGTGCGATTAAGAATCTGGTCAATCCGGGCTGGCATGCTTCCGGCACGCTCAGAATGGGTGCCGACGGTGATCCGGATAGTGCAACCCAAGAAAATGGGCGGGTACGTGGCATCAAAGGTGTAACAGTTGCCGATGCGTCTCTGTTTCCCACTATTCCTTCTATGCCGACTAACCTGACAACCATCATGGTCGCTGAACGTATTGTCAGTTTCTTGCTTGAGAAGGAAACCACCAGCGAACGGAGGGCAAATGGATATTAAGCACAGACGGGTCATTTATGCCTTTCCACACGCGGGAGCTACAACAGCAATTTATCGCCCTTGGTTGAATGATCTGATGGCGACTAATGCCGCAATCTTGCAACCAGTCGCGATCCCGGGTCGCGGTTATCTGGCTAAAGAGCCGGAAATAGACGATCTCGATTTACTGGCTGAACGGCTGGCGTCTGATATCTGGAACGATCTCCGGCAGAAACAGGCTCAGGGGATTACTGAATGGATCACCTTTGGCCACAGCTTTGGTGGGGTGCTGAGTATCGCGGTTGGTCACGTATTAGTGAAAAACTATGGTATTTCTCCTCTATTTGGCGTGATTTCCAGTTCCGTACCTCCACATCTTCAACAGCAAGATGAGCGCCATCAATGGACGGATGAACAGTTAATCCAAAAAATCAAAGAAGACCAAGGGACACCCGAAGCCATCTTGAACGAACCTGCGCTGATAAAACCAATCATCAAGCAATTGCGCAGTGATTACCTGATACGCAGCCAATTTCCCCAGATTGACAATATACGAGTGAATTATCCGCTGGCACTTGTTTCAGCCACCAATGACATCTATGTCACGTTGGCAGATATGGAAGACTGGAAAAATTACACTTCTCACGATACTTCGCTCATCCGTATCGAAGGGGATCACTTCGCTGTGTACCAACACTGGGACGCCATTAAGCAAATACTGCTGACAAAGAATCTGGAGTGAATATGCGTATTGAGACTGATAATTTCGAGAATTACCGGAAGTCTTGCCGTGAGTTTCTTGAACGTGAAATCGTACCTGGGCATCAGGTATGGGAAGAAAACGGACTGGTTGAGCGCTCTTTCTGGGAAAAACTGGGGAGGTCAGGATTACTGGGTATCAGTGTCAGCCCCGAATTCGGAGGACTGGGAAAACACGATTATCGATTCGCAGTGATTCTGACAGAAGAGCTCATCAAAGCCGGTGTCACCGTACCGGGTATCGTGGCCCACAATGATGTTACCACCAGCTACATTTTTGCTCTCGGTAACACCGATCAGAAAAAGAGATGGTTGCCGGATCTATGTAGCGGAAAACAGGTCGCAGCTATTGCCATGACAGAGCCAAATGGGGGTTCCAATACCGCAGATCTCCAAACCGTGGCTACGCGGCAAGGGGATTATTATCTGGTTAATGGCAGCAAGACCTACATTACCAATGGTATTAATGCGGATTTAATCGTCGTTGCTGTCAAAACTGAAGAAGGACAGCAAGGTCAGGGTATCAGTTTGTTGGCAATAGAGCGGGGCATGCCGGGTTTTTCCAGAGGAGAACCTTTGAAAAAAATTGGCTGGAACGGCAGTGATACCGCTGAACTCTTTTTCCATGACTGCAAAGTACCTGCGACCAATCTGATTGGCCGTGAAAACCTCGGCAACTATTACTTCATGTCAGCAATGCCTCGTGAACGTCTCAGCATTTCAACGGTGGCGGTTGCCAGTGCCGAAAATATTTTGCAAGCCACACTGGAATATGTGAAAGAAAGAAAAGCCTTTAATCAGTCCATTGGTTCCTTTCAGTACAACCGTTTTGTCCTCGCTCAACTGGATACCGAAGTAAAAATTGCCCGCGTTTATCTTGATCACGCCACTGATCTTTTTAACCAAGGCCTTTTCAGCTTAGTGGATGCAGCCCGCATCAAGTTATGGACAACTGAACTTCAGATGAAAGTGGCAGATCGTTGTCTGCAATTACATGGCGGAATGGGATATATGCGCGATTCCGTTGCCGGCAAGAATTGGCTGAATAGCCGCGCTCAAACTATTTACGGTGGAACCAGCGAGGTATTGCAAGAAATTATCAGTAAATCCATGGGACTTTAGTATTCAATTTAGTGCTTAGTCATGCCGCAAACGCAAAGATAGGCCGATGAATTGCTACAAATAGCTCTGAAGTTCCCAACACTGAGAGCCTATTCCGGTAGGCTCTTACATCCTACCCTATTCGAGAGGATATATTGGTTATGAATGAGAAGAGCAGCAAAACATGTCTCATCCGATCGGTAAATGCCAGACAATGGAACTCCATTGTTCTTGGCTGGGCAGAGGCCGAAAATTGGGATATGTGCATAGGCGATACATTTAATTTCTTTAATGTAGACCCGAATGCCTTTTTTATTGCCTATCGTGATGAACAACCAATTGCATCAATATCGATGGTCAAGTATTCAGATAATTATTCGTTTGGCGGCAATTTCATCATTGCACCAGAATTTCGTCATCATGTTTGCGCTGCAAGAATATGGAAACCAACCATTGCCTATGCAGAACATCGCACGATTGGGTGTGATGGTAATTGGGATAAAATTCAGATCTATGAAAAAAGAGGGTTTGTCATCCATTATCGCAATGTCCGGCTTTCTGGCACCATTACGCAAAAAATTATCCCGCCGGCAGGTGCGATCCCGATTACACCAGCCAATATTGCTGATGTCATTCAATACGATGCCGAATGCACCGGCGTCTATCGGGATACATTGCTTTCTAATTGGTTTTGGGGAGAGCAGCGCCATGGGTTTTGTACCTATTCCAAAACAGGAATTTCCGGCGTCATCGGTATCCGTAAGTCTCATAACGGCTATCGGATTGGGCCTTTTTACGCTGACAATCCAGAAGCTGTCGAAACTCTCGCTCTTACTGCATTTGCGCTGGTTCCTGCCGGAGAACACATATCAGTTGATGTTCCTGAATCTGATAACAACGACTTTCTCCTGCTGGCTCACGAATATGGGCTACGGGGACTCTTTAATACATACAGGATGTACAAAGGCAATGCTGTACCCAAGGGACGGCAGGATAAAGTCAAGGCAATTAGTTCGTTGGAATTGGGATGATAAGTATTCAGACACTGTCCTTGTCTGAATCACAGCATCATTAATATCGTTAACGTACTCATATATAGAGGTTATGTTATGGCAAATGAAACACCAACCTTATTTGAATGGATGGGAGGCCGTGAGGTGCTCATGAAACTGATGGACACCTTTTATGCCAAGGTTGAACAAGATGAACTGCTGGCCCCGCTGTTCGAGAACATGAAATCAGACCACCCGGGCCATGTCGCTATGTGGCTGGAAGAAGTGCTCGGCGGAGAAGAACGCTATACTAATGAACGTGGTGGATTCAAAGTCATGCTGAGCCGTCACCGGGGCAGGAGTATTCAACCTGAACAGCGGAAAAGATGGGTCGATTTACTTATGCTGGCTGCCGATGAAGTCGGTTTACCGTCCGATCCTGAATTTCGCGCAGCATTCGCAGGCTATATCGAATGGGGTTCCCGCAGGGCTGAGGCTAATTCCCAGCCGGATGCAAAGCCATCACGCCGCGAAACTGTACCCAAATGGGGTTGGGGAGACGCCCCTCCGGGAACGCCCTAATTTTTTGCTCTAATCCTTAAAGGTCATTTAGCGATAGTGAGGTGAAAGCATGCTGTTGGCTATCAGTGATTTACATGTATCCCATGCTGCAAATCGTTTGCTGGTTGAATCATTAAGGCCAACCACGCCCAATGATTGGCTCTTGCTTGCCGGAGATATTGCAGAGCAGGAATCAGACTTTACATGGGTTATCAGTACACTGTCCCAACGGTTTGCCCAAGTTGTTTGGACACCGGGTAATCATGAACTTTGGTGTACCCCCAAAGATCCATTAAAGTTACCCGGTGTCCTGCGTTATGAACATTTGGTCAATATCTGCCGAAAATATAACGTTCTCACCCCTGAAGATGAGTTCTGTCGTTACCGCATGGGGGATGGTTCAACTGTTACCATTGCCCCTATCTTTACGTTGTACGACTATTCATTCAGAAACACCTTTGACTATACAGCTGATCAGGCTATCGAACGCGCCCGTCGGTGTGGTGTCATTAGTTCTGACGAGTTCTTCCTGAAAACCTATCCCCACAAAAGTATTATCGATTGGTGCCGAGAGCGTATTCAATATACCGAAAAACGTTTGAATATCATTCCAGATGATGAAGACATCATCCTGATGAGCCACTTTCCTATCATCCGAAAACCCCTCGAATCTTTACGCAATACCGAATTTTCCATTTGGTGCGGTAGTGAAAAAACTCATCAGTGGGCATCGAGAAAAGGAATACGCATGGTGGTATACGGTCATCTACACATTCCAAATATCGAATATATTCAAAATATTATCCATATTGAAGTTTCGTTGGGGTATCCACGGGATTGGCAAGAACATCGTAAATGCTCTTACTTAGTGGAACTGGATGGATTACTGGAACATGCAAACGAGTATCGCTGACTATTTATTTTAACTAAACCGTTATTTTAGCTAACCAGCCATTCTGATAATAAAAGGCTAATTTACCCATGAAAAATGATGAAATGATTCAACAGATAAAACCGCGGATTCTGATTGGGACAACCGGTTCCGTCGATATCACCCTTCTTCCCAGATACCTTTTAGCTATTAAGGCTACGATCGACTGTACTCTAACGGTAATGATGACAAACAGCGCCACTACCTTTTTGCCAGCTGAAACGGTTGCCCTCTATGCCGATCGAGTTATCAGCGGAGAAAAACCACAAGACTGGCCAACAGATAAGCCTTCACGCATTGTTGCGGATCATGACCTCATGGCAGTTCTACCTGCAACTGCAAACACACTGGCAACTGTTGCCCATGGCGGTGCGACCAACCGATTAACGACAGTCGTTCTGGCCTCCACATTTCCTGTTTTGTTTTTTCCTGTCATGGGTAGTGTCATGTGGGAAAAAGATGCAACACGCCGAAATATTAACCAGTTACGTAATGATAGCTACCACGTTATTGAACCTGTATGGCATGAAAACTTTGATGCGTCCTTACAACGGATGGTCGGGCATCCTTCACTGCCGGACACTGAAACGGTTATTTCTCTGCTAAAACAATATCTACCGAAATAACTTTTATCTGTGGAAGAGTGTTCAGTAATCCTTACCCAGCAGAATAGTTAATCAACAAATAGGATTCTTACTCTTCCCTCGCCAAATCCTCTGGTAGCTCGCCATTAAAACCATTTTGAGAAAATTTAAACTACATATCACCATAATGGTTTCATTTAAAAAATTGTAGAATAAACATCTTTTAATATAGCATAAGTTATATTTTCACCTAGCCAAATCGCAACAAGGTGATTGAAAATAGCTATGATAATCTTATTTTATAACTATAAATCGGTAACTTATGTCACAATATCAAAATCGTTCATTAAACAACCAAGACTATAAAACTCTGTTTCTGGCTGCCCTGGGTGGTGCTTTGGAGTTTTATGATTTTATTATCTTCGTCTTTTTTGCCGTTACGCTTGGTACGCTGTTTTTCCCTGCGGATATACCTGAATGGCTTAGGCAACTGCAAACCTTTGGCATTTTTGCTGCGGGTTATTTAGCCCGGCCCTTAGGTGGAATCATCATGGCTCATTTTGGTGATTTGGTCGGACGTAAGAAAATGTTTTCACTCAGTATTTTCCTGATGGCTGTACCAACACTGGCCATCGGGATGCTGCCTACCTATGATTCTATTGGCATCGCCGCTCCCCTGCTGCTTTTATTCATGCGTGTGATGCAGGGTGCTGCCATTGGCGGGGAAGTTCCCGGTGCATGGGTTTTTGTAGCAGAACATGTTCCCCATAAGCGCATTGGATTTGCGTGTGGTGTTCTTACAGCAGGCCTGACCATGGGAATTTTATTCGGTTCTCTTGTGGCAACCATCATTACGTCTATTTATATCAAACAAGAAGTCTTGGACTGGGCCTGGCGTCTGCCATTCTTTCTGGGCGGGATTTTCGGCCTGTGTGCTGTGTACCTGCGCCGTTGGTTACATGAAACACCTATCTTCAAAGAAATGCAGGAATGCAAGATATTGGCAGAAGAAATGCCGCTGAAGTCCGTGGTTTTTAATCACAAACGCGCCGTTATAATTTCTATGCTGCTGACTTGGTTACTCTCCGCTGGCATCGTTGTCATCATCTTAATGACACCAACTTATATGCAGACGGTATTTCATCTGGAACAGTCACTTACCCTGAAAGCAAATAGTCTGGCCATCATTTCATTGGCGATTGGCTGTGTATCTGTCGGATATTTATGTGATAAGTGGGGAGCTGGTATCGTTTTAATTGTCGGTTGTCTTCTTTTGGCCGCCACAAGTTGGACTTTCTACCATAATATCAGCGATGAACCACTCACATTATTTAGCGCTTATGCTATCGTCGGGCTGTCTGTTGGCGTGATCGGAGCCGCGCCGTTCGTCATGGTCAAGAGCTATCCGCCAGAAGTGCGCTTCAGCGGCATTTCATTTTCATATAATCTGGCTTATGCCATTTTTGGCGGATTGACACCGATCCTTGTGACCTTACTGCTGAAATATACTTCACAGGCACCCGCCTACTATATGATGTCCTTATCGGCTATCGGTATCTTATTGGGGGTTTATTTGAGGAAAAAAGGCATGTGAGAAAGTGCAAGCCGATAATGAAGAATAAGATGAACTAACTATTTCTAAAGAAAAATAATTATTTCTAAAGAACAGGATGAGTATTTATGCTCATCCTGTCTCAAAATGGCTAAGCGTGCTTCACTTCACCAATTGGCAAAATAGTACGGCCGTATTGTTCATTCAGAACTTCCGCCATTGCCAGATAGAAAGCACTTGCACCACAGATAACACCCTCAAAACCAGCAAAGGTCAAGATGACCGCATTACCCGTGATATTACCAATCGCCAACAATGCGAACAGCAGCGTCAGGCTGGCAAACACAAATTGCAGGGCACGGTTTGCTTTCAACGTGCCAAAGAACATGAACAGGGTGAAAATTCCCCACAGGGCCAGATAAACGCCGAGGAATTCATGGCTGGTTGTTTCAGCCAATCCCATTGTTGGCAGGAAAAGCAAGCCAATCAAACTCAACCAGAACATACCGTATGAAGTAAATGCGGTTGCAGCAAAAGTATTCCCTTTTTTGTACTCAAAAATGCCAGCCAGCACTTGAGCCAAACCACCATAAAAAATTCCCATGCTCAGGATAACTGAGGTCAATGGGAAAAAACCTGCGTTGTGCAAATTCAACAAAATGGTGGTCATACCAAAACCCATTAAACCCAATGGGCCTGGGTTAGCCAACTTAGTAGAATGCATACTTCCCCTAGAAAATACAAATAAAACAAAATATTAAAAAATTTCTGACGGCGGTTTCCGGTGCCAAGAAATCATAAAAGGCGGCGAATCATAATGTGATGGCATCAACTACACAATGGTCTGAGAAAAAAAATTTTATCAAACCTCAAATTTTTTTCAGTCTCCCCCTTGATGATGGGATGAATGACCCCATCTAAGTCTCAACTACAGTTACTACCGATATTCCGGCATTAGCTGAAAATATAAAATGAGGAATTTCTGGCCATCAGTGCCATTGAAAAGAAAACATTCGTCCTCATATAGCTTAGTAACTTGACCGAATATATGAATTCTTTGTGGAGGCGTTTAGATGGGTAAAATCATTGGTATCGACTTGGGAACTACCAACTCTTGTGTAGCAATTATGGACGGCACAACCACTCGTGTGCTTGAAAACAGCGAGGGTGACCGCACCACACCTTCTATCATCGCGTATACTCAGGATGGTGAAACTCTGGTTGGTCAACCAGCTAAACGTCAGGCTGTTACTAACCCGCAAAATACGCTGTTCGCCATCAAGCGTTTGATCGGTCGTCGTTTTCCAGACGAAGAAGTTCAGCGTGACGTATCTATTATGCCATATAAAATCATAGCTGCGGATAACGGCGATGCATGGCTGGAAGTGAAAAACCAGAAAATGGCACCACCTCAGGTTTCAGCTGAAGTTCTGAAGAAAATGAAGAAAACAGCAGAAGATTATCTGGGTGAGCCAATAACCGAAGCTGTTATCACCGTTCCGGCATACTTCAACGATGCACAGCGTCAGGCAACTAAAGATGCTGGCCGTATTGCAGGTCTGGAAGTGAAGCGTATCATCAACGAACCAACCGCTGCTGCTCTGGCTTATGGTCTGGACAAAGAAATCGGCAACCGTACCATCGCAGTTTATGACTTGGGTGGCGGTACTTTCGATATCTCTATCATCGAAATCGACGAAGTTGATGGCGAAAAAACGTATGAAGTTCTGGCAACCAATGGTGATACTCACTTGGGTGGTGAAGACTTCGACAGCCGTATGATCAACTACCTGGTTGACGAATTCAAGAAAGAACAAGGTATTGATCTGCGTAACGACCCACTGGCAATGCAACGCCTGAAAGAAGCAGCTGAAAAAGCGAAAATCGAACTTTCTTCCGCACAGCAAACTGACGTGAATCTGCCATATATCACCGCAGACGCGACTGGTCCTAAGCACATGAACGTTAAAGTAACTCGTGCAAAACTGGAATCTCTGGTTGAAGATCTGGTTAAACGTTCTATCGAGCCACTGAAAGTTGCTCTGAATGACGCTGGCCTGTCTGTATCTGACGTTCAGGACGTGATTCTGGTTGGTGGTCAGACTCGTATGCCAATGGTACAGAAAGCAGTTGCAGATTTCTTCGGTAAAGAGCCACGTAAAGATGTTAACCCAGATGAAGCAGTTGCGATGGGCGCAGCCGTTCAGGGTGGCGTACTGGCAGGTGACGTGAAAGACGTTCTGCTACTGGACGTAACTCCACTGTCCTTGGGTATCGAAACCATGGGTGGCGTGATGACGTCCCTGATTACTAAGAACACCACTATCCCAACCAAGCATAGCCAAGTGTTCTCTACAGCAGAAGACAATCAGTCCGCAGTAACCATCCATGTACTGCAAGGTGAGCGTAAACGTGCCAACGATAACAAATCACTGGGTCAGTTCAACCTTGACGGCATTCAGCCAGCAATGCGCGGTACTCCGCAGATCGAAGTCACTTTCGACATTGATGCTGACGGTATCCTGCACGTTTCTGCGAAAGACAAAAACTCTGGTCGTGAGCAGAACATCACCATCAAGGCATCTTCTGGTCTGAACGAAGAAGAAATCCAACAGATGGTACGCGATGCAGAAGCAAACGCAGAAGCTGACCGTAAGTTTGAAGAGCTGGTTCAGATTCGCAACCAAGCAGACCAACTGATCCACGGTACCCGTAAACAAGTTGAAGAAGCTGGTGACAAACTGACTGCTGACGAAAAAGCAGCAATCGAGAAAGCATCTTCTGAGCTGGAAACTGCGGCGAAAGGCGAAGATAAAGCTGAAATCGAAGCGAAGATTCAGGCTCTGGTTGAAGCATCCCAGAAACTTCTGGAAATCGCACAGCAACAAGCTCAGGCTGGTGCTGCTGACGCAGGTGCAGGCAATGCGAAGAAAGAAGACGACGTTGTAGACGCTGAATTCGAAGAAGTTAAAGACAAAAAATAATAGCCCTTAGCGGGCAAGGTAACAGGGCGCCTGTTACTTGTTAACTGGCACGGGCGTTGAGGTAACTCTACGCCCGTGCGTACGTGTTAAGGGTAAATAATATAATGGCAAAAAAAGATTATTACGAAGTTTTGGGCGTTTCCAAAACCACAGACGAAAAAGAGATAAAAAAAGCCTATAAACGGCTGGCAATGAAATATCACCCCGATCGTAATCAGGGCGATAAAGAAGCAGAAAGCAAATTCAAAGAAATTAAAGAAGCGTATGAAATCCTGACAGATTCTCAAAAACGCGCTGCTTATGACCAATATGGTCATGCTGCCTTTGAACAGGGAGGCATGGGCGGTGGTGCTGGCGGTTTCGGTGGTGGAGCTGACTTTAGTGATGTTTTTGGTGACGTTTTCGGAGATATTTTCGGTGGAGGTCGTCGTCAACAGCGCGCCAGCCGTGGTTCAGACCTGCGTTACAACATGGAACTGACACTGGAAGAAGCTGTCCGTGGTGTGACCAAAGAGATCCGCATTCCAACATTAGAATCCTGTGATATCTGCCATGGTAGCGGCGCAAAAACAGGCACCAGTCCAGAAACCTGCCGAACCTGTCATGGTGCGGGCCAGGTACAGATGCGTCAGGGATTCTTCGCGGTCCAGCAACCTTGTCCTCAGTGCCACGGGCGCGGAAAAATCATCAAAGAACCTTGCGGTAAATGTCATGGCCATGGTCGCGTTGAAAAATACAAAACCCTGTCTGTTAAGATCCCTGCCGGTGTAGATACAGATGATCGCATTCGTTTGAGCGGTGAAGGTGAAGCCGGTGAAAATGGTGCACCATCAGGTGATTTATACGTACAGGTTCAAGTCAAAGCGCACCATATTTTTGAACGCGAAGGCAGCAACCTTTATTGTGAAGTACCAATCAACTTCGCAACTGCGGCATTGGGTGGTGAAATTGAAGTTCCGACCCTAGATGGTCGTGTCAGCCTGAAAATTCCTGCGGAAACTCAGACCAGTAAACTGTTCCGCATGAAAGGTAAAGGTGTTAAATCTGTCCGCGGTGGTGTGCAAGGTGACCTGCTGTGTCGTGTTGTCGTGGAAACTCCGGTTAAGCTGAATGAAGAGCAGAAAGAATTAATGCGCAAACTGGGTGAATCTTTTGGCGGGAAAGGCGGTGAAACCAACAGCCCTCGCTCCAAGAGCTTCCTTGATGGCGTGAAAAAGTTTTTTGATGATTTGACTAAGTAATTTAATACTTTAGTGAAATTTTTTTTAATAATCCCTACTTATTATCAATTAATTAGAAGGATAATAAGGAGGGATTTATTAATAAACTAATTTATTAATAAATCCCTCAACCTTGTGTTCTTTCAGGTAACACTAACATCCCCAATTCTCTGATTGAAGTCTTGCTAAAAATGGAGCAGACTGTCTTGCATAGTAATAATGACATTATGACTCCTTTCCCACCCCATACTAACATTACATAAATTTCACAGTCCTAATTATAAACTATTATGAGGTTAGAATTATGATTGAAAGTATTTTACAAGATGCAATTAAACATTCTCGGACTATTTTTCGGGGAAAATCATCAAATAAAATGTATCGTGATATTACGAAATTGCATCAACATAAAAAGGAAAGGTATACACCAGAAAGTATCAGAAACAGGGAGGATAGGCAGGATGAATTTTCAGAGGAATTATCAAACATAGAACCTATTACTGATAGATACCAATATGCCTTATCTAGATTTAATTCTGGTGAAGAATTAGTGGGAAATTGTGGTGAATTAACAATAGCAGTATTCAATTACTTAGCTAACACTCGATCCCATGATATTTTAAGATGGTTTAATCAGAATGGTAAACGGGATGAAAGTAATATAACGAGACCCGTTTATATACTTTTTCTTATGTTCGATGATCCTTATGATCATTGTATTGCTGTTATCACTCAACCTGAACAAATGCATCATATTCCCGATATAAATAAGGTATATAATACATTACCCGATAATTCTTGGGTATGTGACTCATGGGCCAACATAGCTTGCGCATCTGAAGAGTATATT
Source organism: Xenorhabdus sp. Sc-CR9 (assembly GCF_963897815.1). Taxonomy (NCBI): domain Bacteria; kingdom Pseudomonadati; phylum Pseudomonadota; class Gammaproteobacteria; order Enterobacterales; family Morganellaceae; genus Xenorhabdus; species Xenorhabdus sp. Sc-CR9. The sequence continues at coordinate 2,166 of NZ_CAWQTY010000162.1, read as the reverse complement.
ACCCGATGGAAAATTAAGATGTTGAGATGGGATTTAGTAGAAAAAACAACTTCCATATATCAACCGGAACAGACTCTTGATTATCCATCTCCATTAAGACCACGTAACCTTCACGCTATAACCCGCAGCAAAAAAAGAGTGAATTATATGGCTGTGATACAACCTAATGGAATAATGCAGATAATACAGTAATATTGAAGTATCATACATTATTTATCCAACAGAATATTACCCTAATTTCGTACCAATAACCCCTGCTACAATCACAACACAAGCCAATAACCGCATCTTGCTAAACGGTTCCCGCAAGATAACGACAGACAATAATATCGCAAACAACACGCTGGTTTCACGTAAGGCGGCAACCAAAACAATAGGAGTCTGACTCATCGCTCAAATCACGATGCCATAACTCAGTAATTGCATCAGCCCGCCAAATAACCCTTGTTGCCAATATTGGCGAAGCTCCCTGCCAGCACGATGCCAATATTTGGTTATGTATTCAAGGCGTTGTTCATTAGGTATACTAGCCATTCTTTATGGGGAGAACTTTAGTGGCAACAGTTGAAGTAAAATGCCGATTTTGTGACCAGACAAAAGCGGTGAAAAAGCATGGTAAAGGGAAAGGGGGTCATCAGCGTTATCGTTGTTTGTCCTGTAATCGCACTTTCCAACTGGATTATTCTTATCGCGCCTGTCACACCGGGATAAAAGAACAAGTCGTTGATCTTGCCATGAATAATTCAGGTATTCGTGATACCGCACGGGCATTACATATCAGCATTAATGCGGTTGTTCGCACCCTAAAAAACTCCGCCCAAGAGCGGTAACAACACTGCCACTGGATAATTTGGAAATTCAGCTTATCTGTGAAGTTGACGAGATGTGGTCTTTTGTCGGCAATAAAAAACAACAACGTTGGTTATGGTATGTTTGGGAACCCCGCCTGAAGCGTATCATTGCTTATACCTTCGGAAGACGGAGTCAGAAAACGCTAAAGAAGCTATTGAAAAAGCTCACTCGATTCAATGTGGCTTTCTGGTGTACAGATAATTTCAACGCTTACAATATGTTACCAACGAATAAACACCTCATCGGAAAAAGTTTCACGCAACGGATAGAACGTGAAAATTTCACCCTTCGTAATCGAATTAAGCGATTAAACCGTAAAACATTGGGCTATTCAAAATCGCCGGAAATGCATGATAAAGTCATCGGTACTTTTATTGAAAGAGAATATTATATTTAGAGTAAATCAACGCATTGGATATATGACCTAACGTATATATTACCTCCCCCCAGATTAGCCACACCAATCTGGGGACTTTTTAAATCTCTTAAATTAATACCAACCCCCTCTTCACTACAACAAATGACTTATAAAAATTAACTTTCTATTTTTATTCCTTTTCTAATATGGTTATGATAATTTCTCTGAATTGTTCTACCTATAACGGTTTAACCAATTCTAATAACTTTTCCAACCTCAGCATTTCATCATTAGAAGTATTCGAAATAAGTTTATACCAGAATAATTTCAAGTCCATTCTAAATAACCATTAGCATATACCCAAACAGCTACTGCCGGACACTCTTCGCTTACAAACCAGAAATACATTTCTGCTGTATCTTGTCTAGTTAATTGCGACCATACTTCGTCTGTTATTTCAACAGGTGACTCTTCTATTGGATAGTGATATTTAGGAGTTGGTAAAGTTTTTCTGAATAAATTTATTTGTTCTTCAATAGTACCGTCTAAAAATTTTCCATTTTTACCAAGTTTAAGATGACCTTCCTTCATTAATTTTTTCAGCATCCAAAAGAAAATCTCTTTTCTATCTTCAAAATTGAAATTAATAGGTTTTGGATCAGGGCACGAATTTGCGAATAATACTTCAAGGAAATATCCTTCTGATACTTCCCAAATTTCTTTATATCTATTTTCAGATAACATAGTTAATCCTTTAAAAGTTAAACTATTATCAGATAATTAAGCTATCTAATTAGATAGCTTTTGTAAGATACAGTTAACTATGGAACAGGGCACGAGCATACTTTGATTAACATTCAGCCAAAGAAAACTTGGGCGCGGTAATCATCACACCAGCTGGCTTTTTTAAGCTTATTTCTTTGGCTTGGTGCCCCGCAATCACATTGCTTGACCAT
>NZ_CAWQTY010000161.1:0-206 GCF_963897815.1 Xenorhabdus sp. Sc-CR9 | reverse complement strand
TATTTGTGTGTTTTTAACGCCTTTTTTCGGGCGTTTTTTCCGGTTTCAGGCCAGAAATCAGCTATTGATTACCCCACTCGTCATTTTTTTCAACGGGGGATTTTTATGCTGGTCATCCTGAACGAACCCGGTGATCTTTCTGGTGCATTTTGGTTATCTTTGGGCTGTCCGGTCATGCTGATGAGGTTCTCATGGGGCTGTGGCGT
>NZ_CAWQTY010000160.1:0-206 GCF_963897815.1 Xenorhabdus sp. Sc-CR9 | reverse complement strand
TTTTAGAATTAGTACGTAAAATTCAGGTCTTCTTCCATCAATTCGACAGGCCAGAAATCAGCTATTGATTTCTCCCCTAGTCATTTTTTTCAACGGGGGATTTTTATGCTGGTCATCCTGAACGAACCCGGTGATCTTTCTGGTGCATTTTGGTTATCTTTGGGCTGTCCGGTCATGCTGATGAGGTTCTCATGGGGCTGTGGCGT